>NZ_JBEZLR010000006.1:0-188395 GCF_040652275.1 Streptomyces sp. NPDC048275 | reverse complement strand
GGAGGGCGTCGACGCGATGGGGGTCCCCCCGCTCGAGCGAAGCCGAGAGTGGGGGAGTCGGCAACCGACGACAACGCCGCAGATGGGCGTGCCAGGCCCCGCGTCTGCGGCATGATCCGCCGGACAGGCCCTAGCCCTAGGACCGTGCCGTGTCGCGGGGAGACGACCGCCATGTGAGGTTCGGTCCCGTCACGACGAGCGCCCCTCTCGAACCCCGCGACCCGCTGAAACGGCACGGGCTGCGTCCGGATCGAGACCGTTCGTGGAAATAAGGCGAGTTCACCGTTCTCGGCAAGGGAGCGGGGCGACGCCCGCGAGGACGGACGAGGTCGGGCATCAGCTCCCCTCGGGGAGCGGGAACAGCCTGCGGCCGTCGTCCTTGGCGGCTGGACCGGTCGACTTCCTGACGACGAGGTCCACCGACATGTCGAGACGGACGGGAGGCAGTGACGGGTCGTCACTGACCGTACCCAGTACGCGGATGCTTTCGGCGGCCATGTCCTCGAACGGTTGACGCACGGTGGTCAGAGCGGGGGCCGACGACGTCGCGGCGTCGATGTCGTCGAATCCGACCACCGAGACGTCCTCCGGAACCCTGAGTCCGCGCTCGGTACAGGCTTCGATCACGCCCAGGGCCTGAAGGTCGTTGCCGGTCACGAAAGAGGTCGGGGCACTGTGGCTGTCCAGGAGGGTGTGGGCGACACGCCGGGCCGGCTCCGCCTGGAAACGCACGGAACGGATCAGCGCGCGGTCCGGGCGGATGTTCGCCTCGCGCAGCGCCGAAAGATACCCCCCGAAGCGAGCGCGACAGCAGACCAGGTCCAGTGGTCCGGTGATGAGGGCGATTCTCCTGTGGCCGAGACCCGTGAGGTGCTGGGCCGCCAGCGCCCCGCCGCGCCACTGGGTGGCTCCGACGGCGTTCATCTCCGCGGGAGCGTCGCCTATCGTGTCGAGGACGACCGTGGGCAGACGGGCCTCGGCCAGTCTGCGCCGGACGTCGGGCGGGACCGGAGACAGGACGAGTACGGCACCGGCCGGCCGGTGGGCGAGCAGGTGTTCCAACCAGTCGGGGTCGCCGTCGGCATGGCTGACGGTGAGCGGCCGGCCGGCCGCGCGGAGCACGGCGGAGAACCCGCGCAGGAGCGGCGCGTTGAGGGCGCTGCCCACACTGCCGAACACCACCTCCACCGATCCGTGGCGCGGTGCCCGGCGGTGCCACTGGTAGCCGGTTGCCTCGACGGCGTCCATGACGCGTCGCCGCAGTTCGGCGGAGACTCCCGGCCGGCCGTTGAGCACCTTGGAGACGGCGCTCTGCGAGACGTTGGCGATCTCGGCCACCGTGGTCATCCGTACGGTCGTCCGCCCGTTCATCCCGGCCTCCTTCAGGGGGTCGCCGGGCCGGCCGAGGGCTTCCCCTCGACGGCCTTCGGCGGCGCGGTGCTGTCCCGGATCACGAGCGAGGTCGCGAGCTCGATCCGCCGCCCCAGCGACGAGCCGGGCCGTGCCTGCTCCTGCGCGATGAGTCGTACTCCTTCCGCCGCCATTTCCGCCAGGGGCTGGCGGACCGTCGTCAGCGGAGGGGCGAGCATCGTGCAGATCGCGGTGTCGTCGAACCCGACGACGGAGAGATCTTCAGGGATCCGCAGCCCGCGCGCGCGGGCCACCTGGTAGACGCCGGCGGCCTGCCCGTCGGAGCCCGCGAAGACGGCGGTGGGCGGGTCCGGGAGGTCGAGCAGCGCCGTGCCGTGTTCCACACCGCCGGTGATGAGGAAGTCCCCGTAGCGGGTGAGAGCGGGGTCGGGGGCGAGCGAGAACTCGCGGTGCGCGGCGAGGTAGCCCTCGTGCCGCTCCCGGGTGCACTGGATCTCGGAGGGACCGCCGATGAACCCGATACGCCGGTGCCCGAGTTCGAGGAGGTGGCGGGTGGCCGCGGCGCCTCCCGACCAGTTCGTGGCCCCGACCGTCGGAATGGTGGGTTCGCTGGTGCCCACCGGGTCGAGAAGGATGAGCGGGGCCGACAGATCGGCCAGCGCGGCGATCTCGTCGTGGCGGGCACGGGAGAGCACGAGGATCACGCCGTCCGTCGGGCGCGCCCGACGGACGGTGATCCAGTCGCGGATGCTGAAGCGCGGATGGCTGGTGGACGTGAGCGCGAGTGTGTACCCGAGGCTGAATGCGGCCATCTGCACCCCCGAGATGAGCTCGCCCGCCCAGGGCGAGGTGACCCCCTCGATGAGGACGTCGAGGGTGCCGTCCTGCGGCTGCTGGCGCCCCTTGCGCAGCACATATCCGGTTTCCTTCGCCGCGCGCGTGACGCGGCTGCGGGTCTCCTCGGAGATATCCGGTTTGTCTGCGAGGACCCGCGACACCGTGGAGATGGAGACTCCCGCCGCTTTGGCCACCGCCGCCATCGTTGCCCGACCGGTCATGCCGGCTCCCTCCCGTAGAGCACTCTGACGGTACGTCTGTACCGCAAATTCCCACAACAGTTGGTGGAATATTCCGTCACCACCCCATGCAAACAGCGTGTGAGCCGCATGTTTGAAACCTTGGTCTTGACGCTTCTTTTTACCCCCAATTAACGTCCGCGTCACAGATCTTCCGCAACTCTTGCAGCCGGTTGCGGAGATCCATGTACCGGGAGTTGCGGGATAGCCCGCCGAACGCGGAGAAGTGATTCGTGTCTGCCCTCAATGACGAAGCGGTCGAGCTCGGCCACGGCCGGGTCGCCGTCCCCGATCTGATCGCCGCCATGACGTTGGAGGAGAAGCTCGCCCAACTCGTGGGCCTGTGGCAAGGAGTGGACCGTGACGGCGGTGCGGTGGCTCCGCTGCAGGATGCGATGGACACGGTGGAACAGGGTTTCGCCGAGTTCGCCGCGCAGGGTCTGGGCCAGATAACCCGCCACTACGGCACTTTGCCGCTGGATCCCTCCGAGGGGCTGTCGGCGTTGGCGGCCAAGCAGCAGTGGCTGCGCAAGAACACCAGGCTCGGTATTCCCGCGATCGTCCACGAGGAGTGCCTGACGGGCCTTGCCGCGTGGAAGGCGGCCACCTACCCCGTGCCGCCCGCCTGGGGCGCCACCTTCGACCCGGCTCTCGTGGAACGGATGGCGGCGCGCATCGGCCGCGTGATGGCGGGCCTCGGCATCCACCAGGGGCTGGCGCCGGTGCTCGACGTGATCCGGGACATGCGCTGGGGACGTGTGGAGGAATGCATCTCGGAAGATCCCTACCACGTCGCGCTCACCGGGGCCGCCTATGTCCGCGGTCTGCAGAGCGCGGGAGTCGCGGCCACGCTCAAGCACTTCGTCGGTTATTCCAATTCCCGGGCCGGCCGCAACCTCGCCCCCGTGCACGCCGGAGAACGCGAGGTCAGGGACGTCCTGGAGTTCCCCTTCGAGGTGGCCGTGCGCGATGCGGGGGCGCGCTCCGTCATGAACTCCTACGCGGAGATCGACGGTGTGCCCGTCGCCGCCAGCGAGGGTCGTCTGACCGGAACACTGCGCGAGGAGTGGGGCTTCGACGGCACCGTGGTCGCCGACTACTTCGCCGTGGCGTTCCTGCAGACGTTGCACCGGGTCGCCGAGGACGCGGGCGAGGCGGCGGTACAGGCCATCACCGCGGGCATCGACGTCGAACTGCCCACGGGGGTGACCTATCTGCAGCCGCTACAGGAGCGGATCGCCGACGGCCGCCTCTCCATGGACGTCGTCGACCGGGCGCTGGAGCGGGTCCTGAGGCAGAAGGCGGAACTCGGCCTGCTCGACGCGGACTGGGCTCCCCCGTCGGGGCCGGCACCCGACCTGGACTCGGAGGAGGACCGGCTGCTGGCGGCGACCATCGCCGAACGCTCCCTGGTCCTGCTGCACAACGACGGCGTCCTTCCGCTGGGCGACAGCGCCCCGGCTCCCCGCACCATCGCCGTCATCGGCCCGAACGCGGAGTCCGTGCCCGCCCTGTTCGGCTGCTACTCCTTCATCAACCACGTGATGCCGCAGCACCCGGACATCGAATCCGGTCTGCGGGTGGAGACGGTCGAGTCCGCGATACGCCGTGAGTTCGATCCCGCCAAGATCCTCACGGCGCAGGGAACGGGCGTGGACGACGGAGCCACGGAGGGGATCCCGGCCGCTGTCGCCGCGGCTTACGACGCCGATGTCGCCGTCGTCGTGGTCGGCGACCGCTCCGGGCTCTTCGGGCGCGGCACGAGCGGGGAGGGATGCGACGTCGACGACCTCGAACTCCCCGGAGCGCAGCGGGCTCTCGTCGAGGCGGTCATCGCGACCGGAACCCCGACGATCGTGGTTCTGCTGACCGGACGTGCCTACGCGATCAGCTGGATGTTCGAGGGAGCTGCCGCTGTGGTTCAGGCCTTCTTCCCGGGGGAGGAAGGGGCGGCCGCCGTCGCCGGCGTGCTCAGCGGACGCGTCAACCCGTCCGGCCGCATGCCCATGAGCCTGCCGCGCGGTGCCGGTGGCCAACCGTACAGCTATCTGCATCCGCCGCTGGGCGGTGCGAGTTCCGTCACCAACATCGACACCGCTCCGGCGGTTCGGTACGGATTCGGGCTGAGCTACACGCAGTTCGCCTACGAGGACTTCGCGGTCGAGGCGCACGAGGTCGACGTCGCCGACGTGATCCGCTGCGCGGTCACCGTACGCAATGTCGGGGACCGCGGCGGCGCGGAGGTCGTGCAGCTGTACGCGTCCGACCCCGTGGCCTCCGTCACGCGTCCGCTGGCCCAGCTCGTGGCGTTCGAGCGTGTGCTCCTGGAGCCGGAGGAGTCCGTCCGGGTCCGCTTCGCCGTGCCCACGCGGCTGCTGGCGTTCACCGACCGCGCCGGGCACCGGATCGTCGAACCCGGCGAGATCCGCGTCGGTGTCCGGCGCGATGCTGGTGACGTGATCAGCGAAGAGACCGTCCGGCTCACGGGAGCCGTTCACCACATCGACGGAACGGAGGCCCGTATCAGCACCGTCACGGTCTCCGCTGCGTCGGCGGCCACCGCCTCGGACCCCTTGGAGGAATCGGCATGAACGGCCGTTCCTGCACCAAGAGGCCGAGGGGGAACGGTGGTTGCTCAGTCGCCCACCACCTCGCGCAGCCAGGCGAGCTGCTTGCGCACGTGCACCGCGTCGCCGTGCTCGTGCCCGTTGAAGGGGTAGGTGTGTATCTCCCGGCGCGGTGCGCGGCCGGTCAGTTCGCCGTAACGGTTGAAGGCGGAGTACGCGCCGCTGGGCGGGCAGACCGTGTCGCGCAGCCCGACGCCGAAGTGGGCGGGGGCGTGGGCGCGGCGCGCGAAGGAGGCGCCCTCCATGTAGGACAGGGTGTGCATGGCGGCATCGACGGCCTCGCGGTGCACGGCGAGGTAGGCGGTGATCTCGCCGTACGGACTCGCGTCGGTGAGGTTCAGCGCTCGGTGGATGCCGCACAGGAACGGGGCGCTCACCGCCACCGCCGCCAGGTCCGGGACGAGGCCGGCGACGGCCAGCGCGAGGCCGCCACCCTGGCTGTTGCCGACCGCGGCCACCCGCGTGCCGTCCACGCCCGGCAGCGCGCGTACGGCGGCGACCGCGCGCACCGCGTCCGTGATCAGTCGCCGGTAGTGGTAGTCGTGCGGCGCGAGCAGGCCGCGCGCGGCGGGGCCGGGGCCACCGGGCACGGAAGCGTGCGGGTCCGGGGTGTCGCCGCCGCATCCGAACTGGTCGCCCTGCCCCCGGTTGTCCATGAGCAGGTGCGCGTGTCCGGCGGCGGCCCAGGTGATCCGTTCGTGCGCGAGGCCGCGCCCGCGCCCGTAACCCGCGTACTCGACGACGGCCGACAGGGGGTGCGACACCCCGGCCGGGCGCGTGTACCAGGCGCGCACCGGTTCGCCGGCGAATCCGCGGAAGGTCACGTCCCAGCTGTCGACCAGCTGGAGGCCGGTGTCGACGGCACGCACCGACACCACGGGGTCGGCCTGTTCCGCCTCCTTCAGGGTGTCCTGCCAGAAGGCGTCGAAGTCGGCGGGCTCGTCGAGCACGGGGCGGTATCGCTCCAGCTCGTCCGGGGGCAGGTCGAAGGCGGGCACGGGACCTCGCAAGGCAGTCGGGGACGGCAGACAGCCGTCCGGTTATTCCGTTAACTGATCGAAAATTTCCGGGAGACAGTAACAGCACTGCACGGGATCTGCCTCTCGTGAAGTAGGCCAGATAGAGGAACGTTTCGCCCATATCCCGCCAAACAGGCAGCGTTGACAAGGGCGCAGACCGCTCATAAGTTGCCGCCACGTTACCGGAAACGTGCTGAAATTTATCGGTCACGTATCACGGTGATGCGGGTGCGCCCCGACGTCGCCGCGCACCACCACCCTTCCGAGGACGGCCCGCCGGGCCGTCCGCCCACCCCACCTCGCCCACCCCACGGAGGCCCGAGCATGAGCACCTCCACCGCCCTGGATCCGCCGCACGGAACCCAGGATCCACCGGCGGCCGGCCCGCCCATACCGCCCCGCCGATCCCGGCCGACCGGGCGTCGCAGCTGGCGGCGGGCGCTGCGCCGCGACTGGCAGTTGTACTCGCTCGCGGTGCTGCCGCTGCTGTTCTTCCTGGTCTTCCGCTACCTGCCGATGATCGGGAACGTGATCGCCTTCCGCCGCTTCCAGCCGGGTGGTTCGATCCTGGGCGAGGAATGGGTGGGCCTGCGCTATATGCGCATGTTCCTCACCGACCCCACCTTCTGGCAGGTCTTCACCAACACGCTGTGGATGGGCGCGCTGACGCTCGTGTTCTGCTTCCCGGTACCGATCGTGCTGGCGCTGCTGCTCAACGAGGTGCGTACACGCGCGCTGAAGCGGTTCGTGCAGTCGGTGTCGTACCTCCCGCACTTCCTCTCCATCGTGATCATCGCGGGCATCACCATGCAGGTGCTCGCCACGGACGGCCCGGTCAACCATGCGCTGAAGGTGTTCGGCCACGCGCCGATCCCGTTCCTCCAGGAGCCGGAGTGGTTCCGCACCATCTACGTGGGCTCGGAGATCTGGCAGACCGCCGGCTGGGGCACCATCCTCTACCTCGCCGCGCTCACCACCATCGACGACGAGCAGTACGAGGCGGCGCGCATCGACGGTGCCAACCGCTGGCAGCAGACCTGGCACATCACGCTCCCCGGCATCCGCCCCACCATGATCACGCTACTGATCCTCAACATCGGCACGTTCTTGGTAGTGGGCTTCGAGAAGATCCTGCTGCTCTACAACCCGCTGACCTATCCCACCGCGGACGTCGTCTCCACGTACCTGTACCGCACCGGCGTGGAGTCCAACAGCTTCAGTTACGCCGCCGCCATCGGCCTGTTCGAGGCCGTCATCGGCCTGGTGCTGATCTTCTCCGCCAACCAGCTCTCGCGTCGCACTGTGGGGACGAGCCTGTGGTAACCCTGTCCGGCAGCCCCCTGGGCCGCCCTCCCCGCCCGCGCACCTCCGTGCTCCAGCCCTCCCGCGGCTACCGCGTCTTCCAGGCCGTGAACGGTCTGATCCTGACCGGCGTGGTGGTCGTGACCCTCTACCCCTTCGTGAACATCATCGCCCGCTCCTTCAGCGCGGAGGACCGCATCCGGGCCGGTGAGGTGAACCTGCTGCCCGAGGGGTTCAACCTCACCACGTACCGCATCGTCGTCTCGGACGGCACGTTCTGGCGGAACTACGGCAACAGCGTGCTCTACACAGTGGTCGGCACCGTCATCGCCATGGTGCTCACCACCTGCTACGCGTACGTCCTGTCCAAGCGGCATCTGAAGGGCCGCAACGCACTGATCGGTATCGCCGTCTTCACCATGTTCTTCTCCGGCGGCCTGATCCCCAACTACGTCCTCATCACCAGCCTCGGCATGAAGAACTCGCTGTGGGCACTGGTGATCCCGAACGCGATCAGCGTCTTCAACCTGCTCGTGATGAAGGCGTTCTTCGAAAGCCTGCCGGTCGAACTCGAAGAGGCCGCCCAGATCGACGGCCTGAACACCTACGGGATTCTGCTCCGGGTCGTGCTGCCGCTCTCCAAAGCGATGCTCGCGACCATGGTGCTCTTCTACTCGGTGTCGTTCTGGAATTCCTGGTTCGGCGCGTTCCTCTACATGGACAAAGCCGACTTGATGCCGGTCACCGTCTACCTGCGCAACATCATCGCCGGCGCCACCGGCGGAGGGAACGCCGGCGCGGAAGCGGACCAGCTCACGCAGGTGGCGGCGAACATCCAGTCCGTCACGATCGTGCTCACGGCACTGCCGATCCTCGCCGTCTACCCGTTCGTCCAGCGCTATTTCGTCTCCGGCGTCACGCTCGGCGCGGTCAAGGGCTGACACAAGGGGCTCGGCCCTCCACTACGGAGAAACCCCCCGACTACGGAAACAAAGGAGTATCCGTGAAGAACTCAGGACAGCTGTCCCGGCGTAGCCTGCTGGCCGCCGCTGGATTCGCCGGCCTCACCGTCCTCGTCGGCTGCGGCAGCGGCGACGACGGCAGCGGTGACGCGAAGGACCTCTCCAAGAAGCAGGCCGGAGCGATGAAGAAGTACGGAGTGGGTGACCAGTTCAAGGCCACCAAGGCGCTCACGTTCTCCATCCTCCACCTCGACAACCCGGTCTACCCGCCCAAGAAGAGCTGGCTCTTCTGGAAGGAGCTGAGCAAGCGGACGGGTGTCACGTTCGAGGCGACCGGGGTGCCGTACAGCGACTACGAGAAGAAGAGAAGCCTGCTCATCGGCGCGGGTGACGCGCCCTTCCTGCTCCCCAAGACGTATCCGGGCCAGGAGACCGCGTTCGTCTCCTCGGGGGCCATCCTGCCGGTCAGCGAGTACGTGCACCTGATGCCCAACTTCCAGGACAAGGTCAAGAAGTGGGGACTGGAGGGCGAGCTGGACTCGATCCGGCAGTCCGACGGCAAGTACTACGTCCTGCCCGGTCTGCACGAGAAGGTGAAGGTCGGCTACTCCCTCGCCCTGCGCACCGACGTACTGAAGAAGGCCGGGCTCGACCTGCCGACCACCTGGGACGAGGTCCACGAGGTACTGAAGGGCCTCAGAGAGGCCCACCCCGATGTGTATCCCTTCTCGGACCGCTGGAACCAGCCCGAGCCGGGCGGCGCGCTGTTCAACTTCCTCGCGCGGTCCTTCGGCACCAGGGGTGGCTGGGACTATAAAAACACCACCTGGGACGCCAAGGCGCAGAAGTACGTCTTCACCGGCGCCATGGACGAGTACCGCCAGATGCTCGAGTACGTGAACAAGCTGGTGTCCGAGAAGCTGGTGGACCCGGAGAGCTTCACCCAGTCCGACGATCAGGCCAAGCAGAAGCTCCTCGGCGGCAAGTCCTTCGTGATCAGCGGCAATCCGCAGGTCCTGGCGGACGAGTACCGCCTCAACCTGGAGAAGCAGGTCAAGGGCTCCTCCATCGAGTTGATCCCGGTGCCGATCGGTCCGGCCGGCCCCGTGCTGGCGGGCAGCCGCCTGGAGAACGGCATGATGATCTCCAGCAAGGCCCTCAAGAGCGAGAACTTCGTCGCGCTGATGCAGTTCGTGGACTGGCTGTGGTACTCGGACGCAGGCCAGGAGCTCGCCAAGTGGGGCGTCGAGGACGTCACGTACACGACGTCCGGTCCCGGCAAGTACGCCCCCAAGGACGGCATCAAGGTCCTGGGTATGAACCCGGATGCGGACAAGGACCTGCAGAAGGACTACGGCTTCTCCAACGGCGTCTTCGCGTACGGCGGCAGCTGGTCCCTTGTCTCGTCCTCCTTCACGCCGGACGAGAAGAAGTTCCAGGACTCGATGGCCGACCGCAAGCTGCCCATCGTCGAACCGGCCCACCCGCTGCAGTCCATGGACCAGGAGCAGGCCACGCTCTGGGACACCCCGCTGAAGGACCACGTCAAGCAGAACACCCTCAAGTTCGCGCTCGGCAAGCGCCCGTTGTCCGAATGGGACGACTACGTCGCCGAGCTCAAGGCGAAGAACATGCAGCAGTTGATCGACCTGCACAACAACGCGTACGACCGCTTCAAGAAAGAGAACGGCTGACGATGACGGGCATGGCGCGCCACCGCGTTCCGGACCGGCCGGCCGGACGGCTCTCCGAAGCCTGGCGCTTCTGCGTCGGTACCGGCCGGATCGAACTCGCGCTGCGCCGCGACTACCAGGACTCGCTCGCCCTGCTCCAGCAGGAGATCGGCTTCCGGCACATTCGCGGCCACGGCCTGCTCAGCGACGGCATGGGCGTCCACCGTCCCTACACATGGCAGGGCGCCCGCCATGTCCACCACTCCTTCACCTATGTCGACCAGGTGGTGGACGCCTACCTGGCACTCGGTATCCGGCCTTTCCTCGAACTCGGCTTCATGCCCGACGAGTTGGCTTCCGGGGACCGGACCGTGTTCTGGTGGCGCGGCAATGTCACCCCGCCCCGCTCCCACAAGGAGTGGGCCGGGCTGGTCCGCGCCACACTCAAGCACCTCGTGGACCGCTACGGCCTGGACGAGGTGCGCACCTGGCCGATCGAGGTGTGGAACGAGCCCAACCTGCCCGACTTCTGGCAGGACGCGGACGAGGCGGCGTACCACCGGCTCTACGAGGTGACCGCTCGCGCGGTGAAGGAGGTCGACGCCTCGCTCCAGGTCGGCGGCCCGGCCACCTCACCGGGTGCGGACGACTGGATGGTGCGGTTCGCCGAGTTCGCCGAAGCCCGTGACGTGCCCGTCGACTTCGTCTCCCGCCACGCCTACTCCTCCGGCCCCGCCCAGCACGTCCCGTTCGGCGTCCACCAGACGCTCGCCCCGGCCGGGAACCTCCTCGACCAGTTCGCCACCCCGCGCCGACAGCTCGAAGGCACCCGGTTCGCGGAAATCCCCGTCCACATCACCGAGTTCAACTCCTCCTATCGCCCCGACAACCCCATCCACGACACCGCCTTCCACGCCGCCTACCTCGCCCCGGTGCTCGCCGCGGGCGGGGAGGTCGCCGACTCCTTCTCGTACTGGACCTTCAGCGACATGTTCGAGGAGGTCGGACCACCTACCGCCCTCTTCCACGGCGGCTTCGGCCTGCTCACCCATCGGCAGGTGAAGAAGCCGACGTACCACCTGTACGCGTTCATGGCCCGCATGGGAGCCGACCTGCTCGTACGCGGCGACGACCACCTGGTGACCCGCCACCCCGACGGCCGGGTCACCGTCCTCGCCTGGGCGCCCGTCGATCCGACCGGCGAGACGCCCGGACCGGACCGGCACACCCTGCGCCTGTCCGTCCCGGTCGGCACCCGGCCGCAGGGCGAGGCGTTCGTCCGCCGCTCCACCGTGGACGAGGAGCACGGCAACGCCTGGACGGCGTGGCGGCACATGGGCGGCCCGCGCTCGCCCCGCCCCCAGGAGCTCGACATCCTGCGCGAGGCCGCCGAACCCGCCCGGAGCCACCTGCGGCTGCCCGTCGCGGACGGCCGCGCCGAACTCGACCTCACCCTCGCCCGCCACGAGGTCACGCTCGTCGAGCTCAGCGCGGTCGCGGACGAGACACCGCCCTGGTGGGACGAGCGCCGACTGCTCGGGGCCGTACCGGATTCCCGGCTGGACCAGGGCCCCGCGAACCCAGCCGGAAACCCGGCACGGACAACGGACGGGGAGCCGCGATGAGCGCCACCGAGGCGGCCCGCCGCCACACCTTCGGTACGGGAGCGCTCTCCCGCGCCGCCGCCCTGGTCCACACCCTGCTCACCGTCGAGCTGATGGTGCTCGCGGCCGCCTCACCCGGCTTCGTCGCCCTGCTCTTCCTCGCTCGCTCCGCGTCCAACCTGCCGCTCGCCGCCGCCTGTCTGCTGCCGCTCGGCCCCGCCCTGTCCGCCGCGCTGTACGCGCTGCACCGCCGCGGCCGGGACCTCACGGAGCTCCACCCGGCCCGCGCGTACGCGCGCGGCTGGCGGCTGAACGCCGTGCCCGTGCTCAAGCTGTGGGCGCCGCTGCTCGCATGGCTGTCGTTCATCGGTTTCTCGCTCGCCCACTTCCCCGCGTCGGGCCTGCCCCGCTGGTGGGCCTGGCTGCTGGCACTGACCGGGGTGGTGTCGCTGTTGTGGGGAACGTACGCACTCGTGCTCGCCTCGCTCTTCACCTTCCGCACCGCCGACACCGCGCGCCTGGCCGCGTACTTCCTGCTCCGGCACGGCAAAGCCACCCTCGGCACCGCCTCCCTGCTCGCCCTCGCCGCCGGCCTCACCGTGCTCTACACCGAGGCCCTGCCCGCCCTGCTCGCCGCACCACTTCTGCTCTGCCTGCTGAACACCACACGCCCGGTGACAGCCGAGGCCCAGGAGGACTTCACCGCATGACCACCCCCAGCACCGACAAGATCGCCTACGGCGGCGACTACAACCCGGAGCAGTGGCCCGAGCCCGTCTGGGACGAGGACCACCGCCTGTTCGACCAGGCCCGCATCGACACCCTCACGGTCGGTGTCTTCTCCTGGTCGCTCACCCAACCCGCGGAGGGCGTCTACGACTTCACCGTCCTCGACCGCATCCTCGACCGCGCCGCCGCCGAGGGCCGGCGCGTGTGCCTGGCCACCGGCACCGCCGCTCTCCCGCCCTGGCTGGCCCGCGCTTACCCCGAGGTCAACCGCACCGACTTCGAGGGCCGCCGCCACGGCTACGGCCAGCGTCACAACTTCTGCCCCAGCTCACCTGCGTACCGCCGTCTCTCCGCCGCGGTCGCGGACCGCCTCGCCGAGCGCTACGCCGACCACCCGGCCCTGCTCGCCTGGCACATCAACAACGAGTACGGCGGGGCCTGCTACTGCGAGCTGTGCGCCGCCGCGTTCCGCGACTGGCTGCGCGAGCAGTACGGCACCCTGGACGCCCTCAACCACGCCTGGTGCACCACCTTCTGGTCGCACCGCTACACCGACTGGGGCGAGATCGAGCCGCCCAGCGCCCTCACCGAGCACTGGCGCGGTCCCGACCACACCGCCTTCCAGGGCATCACCCTCGACTACCACCGCTTCATGACGGACGCGCTCCTCGGCTGCTTCCGCGCCGAGAAGGAGGCCATCCGCTGCCTCGATCCCCACACGCCGGTCACGACCAACTTCATGGGCATGTTCCGGCCGCTGGACTACCACCGCTGGGCACCCCACCTCGACTTCGCCTCCTGGGACAGCTACCCGCCGCTCGACGCACCGCCCACCATGGCCGCCCTCGGGCACGACCTGATGCGCGGCCTCAAGGACGGCGCGCCCTTCTGGCTCATGGAGCAGACGCCGTCCACCACCGCCTGCCGCGATGTGAACCCGCTCAGGCGCCCCGGTGAGCTGCGGCTGGCCACCTGGCAGGCCGTCGCCCACGGCGCGGACGCCGCCCTCTACTTCCAGATGCGCGCCTCGCGCGGGGCCTGCGAGAAGTACCACGGGGCGGTCATCGGCCACGCCGGACGCGACGACACCCGCGTGTTCCGCGAGGTCGCCGAGGTGGGACGAGAGCTGGCGGAGCTGGGGCCGGTCACGCTCGGCGCCCGCACCCCGGCCCGTACCGCCCTGCTCTTCGACTGGGACAGCTGGTGGGCGCTGGAGATGTCGGACGGGCCCTCACGTCTGGTCCGCTACCAGCAGGTCGTCCACGCGTACTACCGGGCCGCCCGTGAGGCCGGCGCGGACGTGGACGTCGTCCCGGTCACCGCCGACCTCACCCCGTACGAGGTGGTGCTCGCCCCCGTCCTGCACATGGTCAAGGGCGATCTCGCCGCGCGTCTGGAGGCGGTGGCAGCCCGCGGCGGCACCGTCGTGACGACCTTCCTCTCCGGCCGCGTCGACGAGCACGACAACGCCTTCCTCACCGACGTCCCCGGCCCGCTGGCCCCTCTCATGGGCGTCCGCGTCGACGAGTGGGACTCGCGCCCGGCCGACACCGTCAACCCCGTGGTGCTCGGTACGGGCGACGAAGCGCTGCACACCGACGCGCGCCTGGTCTTCGAGATCGTGCTTCCGCAGGGCGCCGAACCGGTCGGCAGCTACCAGGACGACTTCTACGCCGGCACCCCGGCCGTCACCCGGCACCCCTTCGGCGAGAGCGGGGGCGAAGGCTGGTACGTCGCCACGGCGCTCGACCAGCCCGGTGTCGACTGGGTGGTACGCCGTGTCCTCGCCCGCCACGAGCTCGTCGGCCCGTACGCCGACCACACCTCCATCGAGACCGCCGCCCGCACCGCCCCCGACGGCACCCGTCTGTTCTTCCTGCTCAACCACGCGCCCGACCCGGTGTCCGTGACCGCCCACGCGTCGGCCGTGGACCTGCTCACCGGCAAGCACGTCGAGCGCGGTGCGGCGCTGACGCTGGACCCGCGAGGAGTCTGCGTTCTGAGCCTTCAGTAGGACCGAGTCCGTGCAACAGCCCCGGGACTTCACCGGTCCCGGGGCTGCCGTCTGCCATCAGTGTGCCGTCAGTAGATGCGGCGCCCGCGTGCGTCCGGCACGCCGGACTTCCGGAAGAAGTACGTGTTGATGTGGTCGCGCCACTCGCGGGCGCTGCGGAGCTGCTCCTCGTAGCGCTCCGCCGCCCGTGCATGGCGTGACGGGTCCACCAGATCCGCGAGCCCGGCCCACACCCGGTGCGCCTCCTCCACCTCCTCCACGCCCTCGAAGTGCGTGTCGTAGATGTGCTGGATCACCGTTTCACCGCTGTGCAGCACATGTCCGTACGGCACGTGGTGGAAGAAGAGCAGCAGCTCGTCCGGGCAGCTCTCGGGCAACTCGTACACCTCCGCCCACGGTTTCGCGTACTGCCCCGCGAATCCGGTGCCGGTCGCCCGGCTGCGGTCGACGCCGACCCCGTCCCGGTCGGCGAAGTGGTACGTGCCCCACGGGCTGTACTCGTAGCCGTCCACGCTCGGCCCGTAGTGGTGCCCCGGCTGCACCATGAAGCCGACGCCGAGCGGCGCCGTGTACTTCTCGTACGTCCGCCAGGAGCCCTCCAGGGCTGCCTGCAGCCCACTGCGCAGCCGCGCGGGATCGGCACTCTCCTCGGGCACGAAGGTCATCCCGATCCACTCGTCCAGGACGGCGCGCGGGTCCGCGTCCGGCTGCCAGGCGAGCCGTCCGACCGTGTACAGGTTCGCCTGCGCCAGCGGATGGCCGGTCCAGAACGGGTCGTCACCGGCGTTCGACACCGCCACCAGGCCGCCGCCGCGCGCCAGGTCCCCGACGCTCGGCCCCTCCTCCCCCTCGGGCCTGAACCGCAGCGCCTCGCTCCACATCGGCCCGAGCCAGCACACGTGCCGCTGCTGTCCCGTGTACTCCTGGGTGGCCTGTATCTCCACCGCGAGCCGGGTGTTCGGCATCGCGCCGATCACCGGGGAGAGGGGCTCGCGTGTCTGGAAGTCCATCGGCCCGTGCTTCACCTGGAGCACCGCGTTCGGCGCGAACTCGCCGTCCAGCGGGGCGAAGTGGTCGTAGGCCGCACGTGCCCGGTCCGTCGACCGGTCCCGCCAGTCCTGCCGGTGGTCGTAGACGAAGGCCCGCCAGTGCACCGTTCCGCCGTACGGAGTGAGTGCCGCGGCCAGCAGGTTGGCGCCGTCCGCGTGGCTGCGGCCGTAGCTGAACGGGCCGGGCTGCCCCTCGGAGTCAGCCTTCACCACATACCCGCCGAAGTCGGGTATCGCCGCATACACCCGGCCGGTCGTCCTGGCCCACCAGTCGGGCACCGCCTCGTCCAGCGGATCGGCGGTGGGCAGGCCGCCGAGCACGACGGGCGCGGCGAAGGAGACGGACAGATGCGTCCGGATCCCGTACGGGCGCAGCACGTCCGCGATCGCGGCCACCTCGCCGATGCGGTCGGTCAGCAGGTGCGCCTCGGTCTCGTGCACGTTCACGTTGTTCACGGCGACCGCGTTGATGCCGCATGCGGCCAGCAGCCTGCCGTACCAGCGCACCCGCTCCAGTTCGTCCCGCGAGCCCCGTGGCAGGCCGTCCCGCCAGAACAGCGAGCCACCCGCGTACCCGCGCTCCACCTGGCCCATGACCGGATGCACGGCCATGTTGTCCCAGTGGTCCAGCATCCGCAGCGCCAGCGCCGGACGGTGCGCCTCGCGCGCCCGTTCGCCCTGGAAGGCCGCCTCGCCGAGCCGCACCAGGTGGAACAACCCGTACAGCAGCCCGGCCTGGCCGGCAGCCGTCACCCGTGTGACGCCGCCCGTCCGCACCAGCGCGAACCCCTCGTCCCCGACACCGTCCGGGTCGCCGTCCTCGCCCAGCTCCAGCACCAGGTCGTACGGCGCGCCCTGTGCCCGCGCGGCTCTGACGACCTCGCCGCCGAACCGCGTGCAGGCGCAGGTCACCTCCGCGTGGACCGTGTCCACCACCGGGCCCGTTCCGGAGATCAGCGTGCGCCGGGAACCCAGCGGGCTGAACACCTCGGGCGGCAGCCACGCCGGGTCCACGCCGCTGGGCAGCGCGGGCACGGATGCGGGCATGGATATGGATACGGATGCTGTCACGGGGACCCCTGGTCAGTGCGTATCGAGCTCGCCGGACCGCCTGGGCGCGGGCGGGCGGCCCAAAGTATGCCGTGTACCGGGCCGGGTGGGGAGGGGGCGCCCTGAAGATCACGATCGCCGTCAGGCAGGCCGGCTGCGCGAAGGCCACGGCGGGCGACCTTGGCCTCATCGGTCGCGGGGAGAGAGATGCGCACATGTCTTGACCACCTCAAACAGCGGCTTTTACAGTGCAGTTGTTCACATTCACGTTGCGAGTTCACGTACAGAAACAAAGAGGGGCTTCATGCTCAAGGACGCTCCGTTCTTTCCCGCACTCCCCTTCATCGCTGACGATTCGCTGAACGGCGCCCGTTTCCCGGACGGCACGGGCAATCCCGGTGCGGCTCTGGTAGCCGCTCCCACCGAGGCGGCCGCCCAGTGAGCGACGCCATCCTGATCACCGGGATCGACATCACCCCGATCGCGTTCAAGGACCCCGCTCTCCTCAACGCGGTCGGTGTCCACGAGCCCTACGCCCTACGCGCGATCGTCGAGGTCCACACCGACCAGGGCCTGGCCGGACTGGGCGAGACCTACGCCGACGAGGGCCACCTGCGCCGGCTGCGGACGGCCGCCGACGCCGTCGTCGGCATGGACGTTCACGCGCTCGGCGCGATGCGCCATCGGATCAGCCAGGCGCTCGGCGGCGACTCCGGAAGCGACGGTCACGGCCTGACCGGCATGATCACGACGAGCAGTACCGTGGATCGCATCTTCTCCCCCATCGAGGTCGCCTGCCTGGACATCCAGGGCCATGCGGCCGGACGCCCTGTCAGCGACCTGCTCGGCGGCGCCGTCCGCGAACAGGTCCCCTTCAGCGCCTACCTTTTCTACAAGTGGGCCGGGCATCCCGGCGCCGAGCCCGACGACTGGGGCCCCGCGCTCGACACCGACGGCATTGTCGCCCAGGCCCGGCGCATGATCACGGAGTACGGCTTCACCGCCATCAAACTCAAGGGCGGCGTACTGCCGCCCGAGCAGGAGATCGAGGCCGTCCTGGCCCTGCGGGAGGCGTTTCCCACGCTCCCCTTGCGCCTGGACCCCAACGCCGCCTGGACCGTGGAGACCTCGGTCAAGGTCGCCCGCGCCCTGGACGGCGTACTGGAGTACCTGGAGGACCCCACCCCCGGCCAGGAAGGCATGGCCCGCGTCGCCCGCGAGGCGCCCATGCCGCTCGCCACCAACATGTGCGTGGTCGCCTTCGACGAACTGCCGTCCGCCGTAAACCAGGACGCGGTGCAAGTCGTCCTCTCCGACCACCACTACTGGGGTGGGCTGCACCGCTCCGGGCTCCTCGCCGGCCTCTGCGACACCTTCGGCCTCGGCCTGTCCATGCACTCCAACTCCCACCTCGGCATCAGCCTCGCCGCCATGACCCACCTCGCCGCCGCCACCCCCAACCTCACCTATGCGTGCGACACGCACTGGCCCTGGAAGACCGAGGACGTCGTCCAGCCCGGCACGCTCGCCTTCACCGACGGCGCCGTTCGCGTGCCCCGCGGGCCCGGCCTCGGCGTCCGGCTCGACCGCGACGCCCTCGCCCGTCTGCACGAGCAGTACCGCGCCTGCGGCCTGCGCAACCGCGATGACACCGGCTACATGCGCCGCATCGATCCCTCGTACGAGAAGAAGTCACCCCGCTGGTGAACCAGGGCCTGTCGTTTGGATCAGGTCGCGGGGAATCGACGCTGCCTTGTCGCCGCAGACGCGCGTGCCAGACCCCGCGTCCGCGGCGTGATCCAAACGACAGGCCCTGGCGGAACGCAGCGAAGTCCGCCGCGCGCAGAAGCCCCGCCGATGCCTCGCATTCCGGCGGGGCTTCGTCGTCTCACGCGCTCTCGCGGATACCGCCGTCGGGAATGGTTGCAGCGACGCGAAGTGACATCCATCACGCCGACTTCCCGTATCAACGGGGTCCGGTAGTACATGGCACTTGGGCGATATAGGCAGACTTGCCGCCCGGAAACAGACATACGGAACACATGATCCAAAGGTATGCGCTCCACCCGGTTCCTTCACTCCGCTCGCCGGGCACATGGGGCTTCCTGACGGAGCGCCAGGCCTCGCCGCTTTCCAGTGAGCCGGGTCGGCACACCCGTGCGCCCGATTCAAGGGCGTTCGGGGCCTACGAGGCCGGGTAGTAGTGGCGCTCGTTGCCGCTCACTCACTCAGGTTTTAACAATGACGGCCCCAGCATGCGTCGCCGCAGCTCAGGCACACCGTCCGTGCCGGAGCAGACCCCACCGGAGGCGCTTCCGCAACGGCCGAGAGAGGTCCGCATGAGCAAGCACCGCAGGAAGACCCGCCATCGGCAGATAACCATCGCCGCCGTCGCGCTGGGCGCGCTGGCAGTGCCGTCCGCCGCCATGGCCTGTCTGAACGACCAGGGCTCCGAGAACACCGAGTCCTACGGTCAGTGGAAGAACTGGAAGAACACGTCCTCGGAGAAGCGGTGGGAGGGCGGCAAGTGGTCCTCGCAGTCCCCGAGGCAGAATTCGCAGGAAGCCACCGCGCCGGCTTCGGAGGCCACCACGCCGGCTTCACAGGAAGCCGCCGCACCCGCCTCGACCGCGGCCGCCGCCCCCACCTCGACCGCGCCCACCGCGCCCGCCTCGACGGCAGCGCCTGCGCCCGCCTCGACGCCAGCCGCCGCGCCCGAGGAGACCGCCGCCGCTTCCCCGAGCGCCTCCGAGACGGCGGCCCCGGCATCCGGCGCCGTGGCTCAGGTCGTGGCCCTGGTCAACAGCGAGCGCAGCAAGGCCGGCTGCTCCCCGGTGACTCTGAACGCGAAGCTCTCGAAGGCCGCCCAGGATCACAGCGCGGACATGGCGAGCCACAGCAACATGTCGCACACGGGTTCCGACGGTTCGGATCCGTCCCAGCGGATCACGGCCGCCGGCTACACCTGGAGCACCTACGGCGAGAACGTCGCGTACGGGTACTCCACCCCCGAGGAGGTCATGGCGGGCTGGATGTCCAGCCCCGGCCACAAGGAAAATATCCTGAACTGCGATTTCAAGGAGATCGGCGTCGGCCTCGCGCAGCCCAACGACTACTGGACGCAGGACTTCGGCACCGCCCGCTGACCACTCGCGTCGGCTCCCGTACCCATCGCGACGTTCCTGAACCTGCCGGACGCCACGACCCACCCCCGACCATGGACGAGGACGACACCCTCCACCACGACAACTGATCCACCCGGCCGCGCCACCGCGCACCCGTGAGCCGTACCCATCCGCAGTTCGGATGGGTACGGCTTTTCGCGTGCCGACCGGGTCGGCGGGGCCGGCCACGGACGGCGGGGATTTCCGGCGGCCCCCTCTTGACAAGCCCCGACGTCCGGCGGCAATCTTCCATTAAGCAGAAAAGAACTTCCGTAATGCGGAAGTAGCGAAGATGTCCGGGACGCAGCCGCCGGTTCGGCGGCACCAGCACAGAAGGGAGCGCCCGCCCCGATGGGATTTGCAGACCAGCGCTTCAACGTCAACCTGTCGATCCTCTTCACGGAACTCCCGCTTCTGGAGCGCCCCGCGGCCGCCGCCGAGGCGGGTTTCACCGCGGTCGAGCTGTGGTGGCCCTGGGTCGACTCCCCCACCCCCGAGCGGCCCGGGCTCGACGCCCTGAAGCAGGCGATCGAGGACGCGGGCGTCCAGCTCACGGGCCTGAACTTCTACGCCGGGCAACTGCCCGGACCGGATCGGGGCGCACTGTCGATCCCGGGGGTGGAGTCGGAGAGGTTCCGCGCCAACATCGACGTGGCGGCGGACTTCGCCGGGGCGCTCGGCTGCAAGGCCCTCAACGCCCTGTACGGCAACCGCGTCGACGGCGTGGACCCGACAGAGCAGGACGCGCTCGCGCTGGAGAACCTGGCCCTCGCGGCCCGGGCCGCCGACCGGATCGGCGCGGTGCTCCTGATCGAGACCCTCAACAAGCCGGAGTCCCCGCGCTACCCGCTGGTGACCGCCCCGGCGGGCATCGCCGTCGTCGACAAGGTCAACGAGGCGACCGGTCTCGGCAACGCCAAGTTCCTCATGGACCTGTACCACCTGTCCATGAACGGCGAGGACCTGTCCTCGATCATCGAGCGGTACACCGCCAGGACCGGCCACGTACAGATCGCCGACAACCCCGGCCGCGGCGCCCCGGGCACCGGCACCCTCCCGCTGGAGGACCTCCTCGACCAGCTCGCGAAGGCCGGTTACGAGGGCTGGGTCGGCCTGGAGTACAAGCCGGGCGACCGCCCGAGCGCCGAGTCCTTCGACTGGCTCCCCCACGAGGCCCGCGCGGCGCGCGGCAACCCCCAGACGTAGCACAGCAGTCAGAGAGGCACCCGCATGAGCAGCAACCTTCCCAAGATCGCGTGGATCGGGCTCGGCATCATGGGCTCCCCCATGTCGGAGAACCTGATCAAGGCCGGGTACGACGTCACGGGCTTCACGCTGGAGCAGGACAAGCTGGAGCGGCTGGCCGCGGCCGGCGGTACGGCCACCGGCTCGATCGCCGAGGCCGTGCGCGACGCCGACGTCGTGATCACGATGGTGCCCGCCTCCCCGCAGGTCGAGGCCATCGCGTACGGCCCCGACGGCATCCTGGAGAACGCGAGGTCCGGCGCGCTGCTGATCGACATGTCCTCGATCACGCCGCAGACCTCCATGGACCTCGCGCAAACCGCCGCCGTGAAGGGCATCCGCGTGCTCGACGCTCCCGTGTCCGGCGGCGAGGCCGGTGCCGTCGAGGCCGTCCTGTCGATCATGGTCGGGGGCGAGCAGGCCGACTTCGACGCGGCAGAGCCGATCTTCCAGGCGCTCGGCAAGACCATCGTGCTCTGCGGTCCGCACGGCTCCGGCCAGACCGTGAAGGCCGCCAACCAGCTGATCGTCGCCGTGAACATCCAGGCGTGCGCCGAAGCCGTGGTCTTCCTGGAGAAGTCGGGCGTGGACCTGAAGGCGGCGCTGGATGTCCTGGGCGGCGGGCTCGCGGGCTCCACCGTGCTGAGCCGCAAGAAGGACAACTTCCTGAACCGCGACTTCAAGCCGGGCTTCCGCATCGACCTGCACCACAAGGACATGGGCATCGTCACGGACGCGGCCCGCAACGTCGGCGCGGCGCTGCCGGTCGGCGCCGTGGTCGCCCAGCTGGTCGCCAGCCTACGTGCGCAGGGCGACGGCGGCCTGGACCACTCGGCCCTGCTGCGGGCCGTGGAGCGCCTCTCCGGCGCCCAGCTCTGAGACCTCCGGGCGGCGCCATCGCCGACATCTGTCCTGTCGCGCCCAGGCGGCGGCGCCGCCCGGAACCACCACAACCGAATTCCTGGGCCCGCGTGCGTCCCTGACGGAATATCAGGGCCGTGCGCGCAGCCCGCGACGACCGAGCGGCCCGGATTTAGACCGACCGGCAATGGGAGGGTGGGAGAAGGAGCGGGGTCTGGTGCGTGCAGCTGCAAGGCGGAGGAGGGAGTGATGGCGGAGCCATCGCGACCGACGACAACGCGGCAGATGTGCGTGCCGGACCCCGCGACGCCGCCCTCCATTGCCGGTCGGTCTTAGGGGTGGCCGCCCGGCACCGCGCGGGCACGGCGAGGACCGCGGCGGCCCTGCGAGCCAGTGCGGTGGTGAAGGTCCCGAGGCCCCCTTCTCGACCTGAGGGAAGGCCGGCCCCGGTTCCGTCGCACCCGCCGCGGTCCCAGCCACACGGCAGGGCACACGGCACGATCGACTGACCAACCGATGGACAACTTCACAGCTGACCGGCCCGGAGCGCCGCGTACGGACACTCCCGTACACGGCGCTCCGCCGTGCGCTCCGGGTGCGGATTCCGCCGTGGCGCAGGAGCCTGAGGGCATGGACTATCCCAGCATCGTCGTGCACACCCCGGGTCTGGACGGGTCGCGGCGGGTCACCTCGGGTGACGACACCCTCGGTATCGCCTATCACCTCGACGACGTGGTCGAGATTCTGCGGCGGGCCGACGTCGACCTCGACGAGATCGAGGTCGAGGAGAGCGACATCATCGACTGGCAGGGCGGCGGTCCCGACGACTGGCCGGGGCTGACCGAGCACCCGACCCCGTGAGGACACGCCCCGGGCACCCCCGGCGTACCCCACCGGACGTACGAGGCCTACGGAATCCTCAAATCAAGCTCTGAACACGGCCCCAGGGGCTTCAACTCACCCCGGGTGTGGGCACATTGTCAGCACACGGGGCCCGCCGACACGGGGGCGGCGGGCCCCGTCACGGGGGACGTCCTTCGGCCTGTCCGGGCACGCCCGGGCAGGCCGAAGGGGCGGCTCTCCCCCCGGATCGAGCCGCCCCTCGGCGGTCGTACGCCGAACCGGCCGTCATACGCCGAGCCGGCGGTCGTACGCCGACCCGACCGTCGCGCGTCAGATCTTCAGCGTCCTGATCGAGGTGGGCGCATGGCCCGGCTCGGTCGCGATCTCCTCGAACTCGACGACGTTGCCGATGTCGTTCGTCGTGGACATCGAGATATTGGTGACGCGCTCCAGGATCGCCTCCACGACGACCGGCACCCGATGTTCCGCGGCAAGCTTCTTGGCCTGCTCGAAGGCGGTGCCCAGCTCGGCCGGGTCGGTGACGCGGATCGCCTTGCACCCGAGACCCTCGACGACCTTGACGTGGTCGACGCCGTAGACGCCGAGCTCGGGCGAGTTGATGTTCTCGAACTCCAGCTTGACCTGGAAGTCGATGTCGAACGCCCGCTGCGCCTGACGGATCAGGCCCAGATAGGAGTTGTTCACCAGGACATGGACGTACGGGATCCGGTGCTGGGCTCCGACGGCCAGTTCCTCGATCATGAACTGGAAGTCGTAGTCGCCGGAGAGCGCGACGACCTGCGCCTGAGGGTCGGCCGTGGCGACACCGAGCGCGGCCGGGACGGTCCAGCCGAGCGGGCCCGCCTGGCCGCAGTTGATCCAGTGGCGTGGCCGGTAGACGTGCAGCATCTGGGCGCCGGCGATCTGTGAGAGGCCGATGGTGGAGACGTACCGGGTTTCCGGGCCGAAGGCCTTGTTCATCTCCTCGTAGACACGCTGCGGCTTGATCGGGATGTCGTCGAAGTGCGTACGGCGCTGGAGGGTCGCCCTGCGCCGCTGCGCGGACGCGGCCCACGCGGCGCGGTCGGGGAGCCGGCCCTGTGCCTTCAGTTCGCGTGCGACCTCGACGAACAGCTCCAGCGCGGCCTTCGCGTCGGACGCGATGCCGTAGTCCGGGGCGAAGATCCGGCCGAGCTGGGTGGGCTCGATGTCGACGTGCACGAAGGTGCGGCCCGCCGTGTAGACGTCCAGCTTGCCGGTGTGGCGGTTGGCCCAGCGGTTGCCGATGCCGAGGACGAAGTCGGACTCCAGGAAGGTCGCGTTGCCGTAGCGGTGCGAGGTCTGCAGGCCGACCATGCCGGCGTTGAGCTCGTGGTCGTCGGGCAGGACGCCCCAGCCCATCAGGGTCGGGACGACCGGGATATCGACCAACTCGGCGAATTCGACAAGGAGTTCACAGGCATCGGCGTTGATGACACCGCCGCCGGCGACGATCAGCGGGCGCTCGGACTCGTTGAGGAGTGCGAGCGCCTTCTCGATCTGGGCGCGGGTGGCGGCGGGCTTGTACACCTGGAGCGGCTCGTACGCCTCCGGGTCGAACTCGATCTCGGTGAGCTGGACGTCGACGGGCAGATCGATGAGGACCGGGCCCGGGCGGCCGGAGCGCATGAGATGGAAGGCCTGCTGGAAGACGCCGGGGACCTGTGCGGCCTCCAGTACGGTGACCGCCATCTTGGTCACCGGTTTGGCGATCGAGGCGATGTCGACGGCCTGGAAGTCCTCTTTGTGGATCACGGCGGTCGGCGCCTGGCCGGTGATGCAGAGGATCGGGATCGAGTCTCCGATGGCGGAGTAGAGGCCGGTGATCATGTCGGTACCGGCCGGTCCCGACGTACCGACACAGACGCCGATGTTGCCCGGGTGGGTCCGGGTGTAGCCCTCCGCCATGTGCGAGGCGCCCTCGACATGGCGGGCGAGCGTGTGATGGATCCCGCCGGAGGCCTGGAGCGCCGCGTAGAAGGGGTTGATCGCCGCGCCCGGGACGCCGAACGCGTTGCTGACGCCCTCGCGCTTGAGGATCTCGACTGCCGCGCGGGCAGCGGTCATACGAGCCATGGAGTACTCCGACTTCGGCTACATAGATTCCACATTACGGAAACTAACTTCTACCATCTGGAAATAATGTAGGTGGCGTGCCAAGGAGCGTCAAGGGTGGGCACGGGGCGGGATCCACAAGGGGGCAGATGTGGTGTTGTCGGACCGTTTCGCTGTCGGAGGCCTTGTCCCTGGAGGACGATGGTCACGCTGTCCCGACGTGACGTGCTGGAGTGGCCCATGTCCGAGAGCGTGCCGGTGCGGTGTCCGGCCTGCCGTCGCGAGCATCTCTTCGCCGCGCCGTCGTACCCCTGCGCGTGCGGCGCCCCCGTCACGCCCCCGCTCGACCGCCTCGCGGACCCCGCACCGGTCACCCACCGCACCTGGGACGAGGACTGGGTCACGGTCCCCTGCGACAGCTGCGGCCGCGAGGACCAGTGGCCCCATCCCGAACTGGGCTGCTCCTGCGGAACCACGCTGCGGATTCCGGTACGAGGGGTACGGCGCCCCCTGCGCGCGGAGGTCACGCCCGGCACCGGCGAGACGTCACCGGCCTCTCCCGGCTCCGTCCCGGGCGACCGCGCGCCCGCCGCCCCCAGATCCCCCGTCCATCCCGACCACGTCCCCCTCCCCAGCGCCGCCCCGACACACCGCCCGGCGTTCCAGCCGGTCACCATCCGCACCGCCCGGGACGCCGTCACGGCGGCCGCGCTGTACCTGCGGTGGCTCGGCTACGGCGACATCCGCAGGGCTGACCAGCGCCCCCCGTCGGGAATCGGCCTCGCGACCCGGGGAATCCTGGCCCAGGTGGACCCCACCGTCCGCCCGGCCTCTCTGCGCGACGTGGAGTGCCTGTGGCTGACGGCCATGGCGGAATCCACGGGATGCGTCTACTTCTCCCTCGCCGGCTACGCGGACGACGCCCGACTCCGCGCCGACGCCCTCGGCGTCGCCCTCTTCGTCCTCGACCTCACGGGCACCCCACAGCCGGTGAACAGCCACGCGGACAAACTCATCGCGGCCGGAGCCTGACACCCAGCACAATCGACGTATGCGCATCCGCCACGCCGTCATCGCCGAACTCGCGGCCCTCCAGGACATCGAACGCGCCGCGGGTGAACCGTTCCGGGCCCTGGGCATGGACGACATCGCCGACGACGAGCCGCCCGCCCTCGAACAGCTCGACCGCTACCGGCGGGCGGGCCGCGCCTGGGTCGCCGTCGAGGACGGGGTCGAGGACAGGGGCCGCCCTCGCGCGTATCTGATCGCCGAGCCGGTGGACGGCTCGCTGCACGTCGAACAGGTCTCGGTCCACCCGGAGGCCGCGCGCCGGGGTGTGGGCCGGACCCTCCTCGCGTGCGCCGCCGACCACGCGCGCGAGGAGGGCCTGGCCGGTCTGACGCTGACCACCTTCGCGGACGTCCCCTGGAACGCTCCGTACTACCTGCGCATCGGGTTCCGCGTCCTCGAGGAAACCGAACTCACCCCGGGGCTACGGAGGATCCGCACCGCGGAGACCGAGCACGGCCTCGGCAGATGGCCGCGTGTCTGTATGCACAGGGCGATCGACGTGAGGAGGCCGGCCGACATGGGCAGCGAGGTCGGCATGACGAGACAGGTCGGCGAGTCCTAGGACCTGTCCGGTCGATCACGGTGGAGGAAAGCAGCGGCGCCTGTCCGATGCCGGTGAGCGGGGTGTGGTGCGCGCAGCTGCAAGGCGGAGGAGGGCGTCGACGCGATGGAGGTCCCCCCCTGTTCGAGCGAAGCCGAGAACTTGGGGGGAGTCGGCAACCGACGACAACGCCGCAGATGCGCGCCCGCCGCGGAGCGGCTGATGTCACCGCCACCCCGTGTCTCCGCCGTGATCGACCGGACAGGTCCTAGTCGGCGTACGGCTCCCGCAGCTCGACCTTCCGCACCTTCCCGCTGACTGTCATCGGGAAGGACTCCAGGATCCGCAGCCGACTGGGGATCTTGTAGTGTGCCAACCGCCCTTCGCAGAAGGCCCGCAGCTGTTCGAGGGTCAGCGGGTCAGCCAGGTCGCGCGGGATCACGCAAGCGAGCACCTCCTCGCCGTACCGCTCATGGGGTACCCCGACCACCTGGACGTCGGCGATCTTCGGATGGGCGTAGAGAAACTCCTCGATCTCCCGCGGGTAGATGTTCTCGCCACCCCGGATGATCATGTCCTTGATGCGGCCGACGATCTCGACGTAGCCGTCCTCGCGCATCACCGCGAGGTCGCCGGTGTGCATCCAGCGCCCCGCGTCGACGGCCTCGGCGGTCTTCTCGGGCTCGTTCCAGTAGCCGAGCATCACGCTGTAGCCGCGGGTGCACAGCTCTCCGGGGGTGCCCCGGGGCCGGGTCACGCCGTCCACCGGGTCGACGACCTTCACCTCGAGGTGCGGGAGCACCCGGCCGACGGTGCCCGTGCGATGCTCCAGGTCGTCGTCCCTGCGGGTCTGCAGCGACACCGGTGAGGTCTCCGTCATGCCGTAGCAGATGGAGACCTCCTCCATGTGCATCTCGGCGACCACCCGCTTCATCACCTCGACCGGGCACGGCGAGCCCGCCATGATGCCGGTCCGCAGCGACGACAGGTCGTACGTCGCGAAGTCGGGAAGGTTCAACTCCGCGATGAACATGGTCGGTACGCCGTACAGCGAGGTGCAGCGCTCGTCCTGGACCGCGCGGAGCGTCGCCGCCGGGTCGAAGGAGGGTGCCGGAATGACCATGCACGCGCCGTGCGAGGTCGCCGCGAGGTTGCCCATCACCATGCCGAAGCAGTGGTAGTACGGGACGGGGATGCAGATCCGGTCCTGCTCCGTGTAGGCGACCAACTCGCCCACGAAATAACCATTGTTGAGGATGTTGTGGTGGGAGAGGGTGGCCCCCTTGGGGAAGCCCGTGGTCCCCGAGGTGTACTGGATGTTGATCGGGTCGTCGCAGGACAGTTCGCTCCCACGGGTCCGGAAGTCCTCGTACAGGTCGGGCGTCCCGCGCCCGATCAGCGCGTCCCAGCTCGGGTCGCCGATGAATACGGTCTCCCGCAACTGCGGGCATGTGCGGCGCACTTGCTCGACCATCGACCGGTAGTCGCTCGCCTTGTGGCTGAGAGAGGCGAAGAGCAGGGAGATTCCGGCCTGGTTGAGGACGTACTCGACCTCATGGGTGCGGTAGGCGGGGTTGATGTTGACCATGACGGCGCCGATGCGGGCGGTGGCGTACTGGACGAGCACCCACTCCGGGCAGTTGATCGCCCAGATTCCCACCCGGTCACCCTTGGCGACCCCGCTCGCGAGCAGTGCGTACGCCAACCGGTCGACGTCCGCGGCGAATTGGGCGTAGGTCCAGCGCCGCCCGGACGGCATGTCGACGAGCGCCTCACGGTCCGGCCAGGCCTCGACCGCCCGGTCCAGGTTGGCCCCGATCGTGTCCCCGAGCAGGGTCGTCCCGCTCGTGCCGTGCGCGTACGACAACTCGCTCGACCGCTCGCCCGCCGGCCCACTCGGCAACTCGCTCGACCGCTCGCCCGCCGGCCCACTCGGCGACTCGCTCGACCTCTCGCGCATCTGCTCGCTCACCGGAAGTCCTCCTCGCGGTACTCGTCCGACGAGCCCGCGGCCGTGGCCTCGCGCAGCTCGATCCGGCGGATCTTGCCGGACACGGTCTTGGGAAGGTCGCCGAACTCCAGGCGGCGGATGCGCTTGTACGGCGCGAGGACCGTGCGCGAGTGTTCGAAGAGCACCTTCGCAAGGTCGGGGCCCGGCTCGTAGCCCGCCGCCAGGACGACGTACGCCTTCGGAACGGCGAGCCGCAGCTCGTCGGGGGCCGGGACCACGGCCGCTTCCGCCACCGCCTCGTGCTCCAGGAGCGCACTCTCCAGCTCGAACGGCGAGATCTTGTAGTCGGACGCCTTGAATACGTCGTCCGCGCGGCCCACGTACGTGATGTAGCCGTCGGCGTCGCGGGAGCCGATGTCGCCGGTGCGGTAGTAGCCGCCCGCCATGGCCTCGGCGGTGCGGTCCGGGTCGCCGTGGTAACCGGTCATCAGACCGACCGGTTTCCCCGACAGATCGAGGGCGATCTCCCCTTCGGCCGCCCCCGGCGCACCCGACACCGGGTCGAGGAGTTCGACGCGGAAGCCGGGGCTGGGCCGCCCCATGGACCCCGTCTTGAGCTGCTGCCCCGGGCTGTTGGAAACCTGGACGGCCGTCTCGGTCTGGCCGAAGCCGTCCCGGATGGTGACGCCCCAGGCACTCCGGACCCGCTCGATGACCTCGGGGTTCAAGGGCTCCCCGGCGGCGACGGCCTCACGCGGCGGGGTCCGCAACTGCGTCAGATCGGCCTGGATGAGCATCCGCCACACGGTGGGCGGCGCACAGAACGTCGTCACCCCCGCCCGGTCCATCTCCGCCATCAGCCGGCCCGGGTCGAAGCGCGTGTAGTTGTGGATGAAGACGGTCGCCTCCGCGTTCCAGGGCGCGAAGAGGTTGGACCAGGCGTGCTTGGCCCAGCCGGGCGAGGAGATGTTCAGGTGCACGTCGCCGGGTTCGAGCCCGATCCAGTACATCGTCGCCAGATGGCCGATCGGGTAGGAGGCGTGGGTGTGCTCGACGAGTTTGGGGCGGGCGGTGGTGCCGGAGGTGAAGTAGAGCATCAGAGGGTCGTCCGAGTGGGTGACACCGTCGGGCTCGAAGGCCCCGTCGGCGGCGTACGCCTCCTCGTACGACTGCCATCCGGGCCTCGAACCGGGTTGCGAACCGCCGACCGTGATCCGGGTGTAGCCGCCGGGCACCTCGTCGAACTTCCCGGCGTCCTCCGCGCCGACGACGACATGCCGGACGCGCCCGCGCTCGACACGGTCGCGCAGGTCGACGGGGCCGAGCAGCGTGGTCGCCGGGATGACGACGGCGCGCAGCTTCATCGCGGCGAGGGCGGTCTCCCACAGTTCGACCTGGTTGCCGAGCATGACAAGGATGCGGTCCTCGGCTCCGACGCCTCGCGCGCGCAGCCAGTTCGCCACCCGGTTCGAGCGCTCGGAGAGGGCGGCGAAGGAGAACTCGGCGCGCTCGCCGTTCTCCTCGACGATGTGCAGGGCGGTTCGGTCGTTGCCCCGCGCGATGACGTCGAACCAGTCGAGCGCCCAGTTGAAGGAGTCCGGTCGGGGCCAGTCGAAGCCCTCGTACGCCGTCGCGTAGTCCTCGCGGTGCTTCAGCAGGAAGTCCCGCGCGGCGCGGAACCGGTCCGTGGCGCTCGATGTCACCGTCATGTGTCCTCCTCATTGCCGGACAGCCGCCTACCATCCTGTATTCCGTGATGGAGGTCTCACCACCCCCGAACGGGGGTACGCCACGACAAAGGGGCGAAAGGACCGGAGAAAGTGGCAGCAGACGCAGCCGAGGCGGCGAGATACGTGGCGCGCTGCTACAGCTGCAGCGCGCCACGGGGCCCGCGTGGGAGGCGGTGCGCGAGGCGCACGCGGAAGCTCGGCGCGCACCCGCGAGGTGAGGCGGTTGTCGCCGCGCGTCGGGCCGCCCTGCTGCCGTAGCCTGCCGCCCGGCTGGGCTCCTGGTGCTCCGCGCCCCGGCATTGGCTGCTCCCTGCCCCGGCGTTGGCCGCGCCCCGGCCTCTTTCTTCGCCGCTCCGCGGCGGTTTCCCACCCACCCGCCCCTTATGACCACCCTGCGCTCCCCGAACCGGCCGCTCCGCGCCCCCCTCCTGCGGCTGGGCATTCAACCAGCGGCGCCCTGAAATGCATTATGCGAACGCCCTGTTATTTCCCTCACCACCCCGAGACTCCGAAATTCAAAGCGTCATTGCCTAATATTGGCCCGGACACGACATGCGAGGGGAGCGGTGAGCGTGCGAGGGGACTTCAAGGAACCTGCGAGACCCCGCCCCGACCTCGTCATCGGCCGGGAGGAGCTCTTCGCGGGGGCGCGCCAGCAGTTCTCCGGCGGAGGCAGTGTGCTGTTGCACGGCCCGGCGGGAATAGGAAAGTCGACCTTCCTGCGGGCATTGGCCGCGGAATGCGCCGAATCGGCACGGACCGTGTTGCGGTGCTCGACCACCGAGTCCGAATCCCATCTGCCCTTCCTCGCCCTGGCCGACCTGCTCGGCCTGGTGGTGGACGAGGTCTCCGACCGGCTGCCCGCCCCGCAGCGCACCGCCCTGGAATCCGCACTCACCGGCCGCGGCGAATCGACCCTGCAACGAGACGGTCTCGCGCTGCGGCTCGCGGTGCTGTCCGTGTTCCGGGCGCTGGCCGCGCAGGGCCCGGTCCTGATCGTCGCCGACGACCTGCAGTGGCTCGACCCGGCCAGCGCCGAACTGCTCGGCTTCGCCGCCCGCCGGTTCGGCGAAATGCCCGTGACGATGTTGTGCGCCGTACGCACCGACACGGAACCGCAGGATCAGCAGCACGACCGCTATCTACGCGCGTCCCCACCGGACACCCTGGCCGTGCGGCTCAACCCGCTGTCCCGGGCGCAGGTCGCCGAACTCCTCCGTCACCGCGGCTACACCGGGCTGCCCCGATCGACCGTGCGGGACATCCACCGCACCAGCGGCGGCAACCCGTTCTTCGCTCTGGAGTTGGGCCGCGCACTCGCCGAGAGTCCGGCCGCGCCGAGCCCCGGCGAACCGCTGCCCGTGCCGACCTCGCTGCGCGCACTCGTCCTCAGCCGCTTGGAGGCGCTGTCCGCCGAGGCCCGCCACACCTTGCTCGTCGCGAGCGCGGGCGCCCGCCCCACGCTCGCGCTGCTGCACGCCGCGGGGCGCGAGAACGCCGAAGCGGAGACGGCGCAGGCCGCGTCGCTCGGGCTGCTGGCGACGGAGCGCGAGACACCGGGCATCCGGTTCGCGCACCCCCTCATCTCGGCCGCCCTGTACGCGGAGGCCAGTCCCCAGGAGCGGCGCGCGGCCCACGCCGCGCTGTCCACCGCGGCCTCCGACCCCATCGAGCGGGCCCGCCACCTCGCCCTGGCCACGACCGGTACGGACCCGCAGGTGGCCGCACGGCTCGGCGAGGCCGCCGCCGCGGCCCGCGATCGCGGCGCGCTGTCGGTCGCGGCGGGGCTCGGGCTGCTGGCCGCCCGGCACACTCCGGCCGGCACCGTGCCGAGCCCGCAGGAGCGCGAACTGCAAGCGGCCGAGGACGCGCTGACGGCCGGTGAGACGGACATCGCGCGGGACATCGCGCGTCAGGTACTGGCCCGGGCCACCGTGCCCGCGAACCGCGTACGGGCCTGGATGATCGTGATCGACGCCGCGGGTCACTCCATGGCCGAGATCGACGCCGTCTTCCCACAGGCGCTCGCGGACGCGGGCGACGACCCTCGGCTGCTCGCCCTCGTCCGCTACCAACTGGCGTGGCGCGCGCTCCTCGTGGACGGCGAGATGGCCAAGGCCCGCGAGGAGGGTGCCCGCGCGGCGCAGCTCGCCGCCCGGGCCGGGGACCGGCCCACCGAACTTCTCGCACTGGGCTTCCAGGCACAGATGGAGACGCTGATGGGGCACCCGGGCGCCCCGGGAACCATCCAGCGGGCGATGCGCGAACCGCAGGATGCGCGGGTGGCCTGCGATCACAACGGCGCCGGTGCCGCCCGTTTCCGCTGGCTGATCATGAGCGATCAGCTCGCCGAGGCGCGCACGACCATCACCGCACTGCTGCGTGAGGTGCGACGGCGCGGGATGGTCGAGAGCGAGGTGCACTTCCTGCGCGGGCTCGCCGAGACCGAGCTGCGCTCCGGACACTGCGGGCGGGCGCTCGACCTGGCCCGCGAGAGCCTTCGGCTCGCCCGCGACACCGGGATCGGCGAGGCCGCCACCGCCATGTTCACCTCGCTCGCCGAGGCCGCGGGCGGCGACGTCGACCGGGCGCTGGCGCTGGCCCGGGAGGCCGTGGACCGCGCCGAGGAGGACGGCGACCTGGTCTATCTCTCGCGTGCCCTGGGCGCCCTGGGACACGCTCAGCTGGTGGCCGGGGACCCGGCGGCGGTGGTGCGGTCGTTGCGGCGGGTACGGGAGTTGGAGGACGGGCTCGGGGTCACCGACCCCGCCCGCGGCCGCTGGCACGGTGACCTCGCCGAGGCGCTGGTGCGGATCGGTGAGCCGGTCGAGGCGCAGGACGTCATCGACGCCACGCGGGTGCGGGCGCTGCGGCTGGGCCGTGAGAGTGTGCTCGCCGTGCTCGATCGGGCCGAGGCGTTGGTACGGGCCTCGCGCGGCGAACAGGGTCCGGCCGTACGTCAGCTGACCACGGCTCAGGATCGGCTCGGCAAGCTGGGCTACGGCCTTGAGGAGGCCCGTGCCGCGTATGCCCTCGCCGGGCTGCGCACCCACCGGCCGGGGCCGACCTCGTACGACGAGGCGACGCGGTTGTTCCGTCGCTGCCGGGCGCTGCCGTGGCTGCGTCAGGTGGAGTCGGTGGCCACGGCCGGTCCGGCCTCGCCTGCCGTGGCCTCCGCGGCGCTCGACACCCTCGCCGCGACGGAGCGTCAGGTCGCGGCGCTCGTCATGGAGGGCGCCACTAATCGTGAGATCGCCGCACGGCTGTTCATCAGCGTGAAGACGGTGGAGGCGACGCTCACACGGGTGTATCGGAAGCTGGGGATTCGGTCGCGGGTGGACATCGTGCGGTTGGCGGCGGGGGGCCGGAGCGGGTGAATTTGTTGCCGGTGCCTGCTGGTGGTGCCGGTGTCTTTGGGGTGCGGTGTCTTTGGGGTGCGGTGTCTTTGGGGTGCGGTGTCTTTGGGGTGCCGGTGTGGGTTTTCGCCCCCGCCGCCCCTACCCGTCCCATCCCCCGGGGCTCCGCCCCGTACCCCGCCGGGGCGCTGCCCCCTGGCCCCCCGCCGGGGAAGCTCCGCTCGGACTCTGCCCGCGGGGGCTCCGTCCCCGCACCCCCGCTCGCCCGAAGGGCTCGTCCTCAAACGCCGGACGGGCTAAAGATTGCCGCCCGGCGCTGCAAACCTTCGAGCCCCGGCTAAGACCTTCAAGTCCCCGGCCAACCGTCGAAACCTGTCGAAACCTGTGCGGGAGACCGCAAACCTCGGACCAACCGTCAAACCCCGACCTGAACCCTCAAGCCTCCGACCAACCGTCAAACCCGAACGAAACGGAACCCTCAAACCCGCGACCAACCATCAAACCCCCGGGCGCAAACCTTCAAACCCCGACCGACCGTCACCCCCCGACACAGCCTTCAACCCCCGACCGACCGTCAAACCCCGAACGGAACCTTCAAACCCCCAGCCAAGCATCAACCCCGGACGGCCCCCCAAGCCCCCCAAGCCCCCCAACCAACCGTCAAACCCCAGACGGAACCCTCAAACCCCCGGCCAACCCGGGCGGAACCTTCAAACCCCGGGCCCGAACCCTCAGGCCCGCGGCTGGGCCTTCACATGCCGGTCGGGCACACCCAGCCCGTTCGGCGTTTGAGGACGAGGCCGTTCGGGCCGAAGCGGGGGTCTGGGGGCGGCAGCCCCCAGGACGGACGGGACCAAGCGGACGGGACCAAGCGGACGCGACCTCGCGTTAAACGCCGGGCCGCGCGGCCAAGGGTTTTCCCTCCCCCAACGCGCCTAGGGAGTTCCCCCCTTGGAAGCGGAGCGCCCCCGCTTCTAGCGTGAGCGTCGTGCCGCTCGCTCGGGCACACGGCGTCGGCCCAAAGACACCGTGTCTCACCCCCCACACCCGCGCGTCCCCCCACCGGCAATTTTCTGAGGAGATCCATGTTCGGGCTCAACCACGCCAAGAAGACCGCCGCTCTCTGTGTGGCGACCGCTGCCGCCGCCGCGACCGCTCTCCTGGGCGCACCCGGCGCCGTCGCCGCCCCCCAGCCGATCGTCGGCGGCACGACGACCACGACCACCGCGTACCCGTTCATGATGCAGATCACGGACGCCTCGCAGAACCAGTTCTGCGGCGGCACGCTCGTCTCGGCGACGAAGGTCGTCACCGCCGCCCACTGCATGGTCGGCGAGACCACGAGCAGCGTCAGAGTCGTCGGCGGCCGTACCTACCTCAACGGCACGAACGGCACCGTCAGCCGGGTCAGCAAGATCTGGATCAACCCCGACTACACGGACGCCACCAACGGCGACGACGTGGCCGTACTGACCCTGTCGACGTCGATGTCGTACACCCCGGCGTCGTACGTCTCGGCCTCGCAGACAGGCGTGTACGCGACCGGCGCCACCGCCCGTGTCCTCGGCTGGGGTACCACCTCCGCGAACGGCAGCTCCTCCAACCAGCTGCGCACCGCGACCGTCCCGATCGTGTCCAACTCCAGCTGCGCGAGCTCCTACGGCTCCGACTTCATCGCCTCCGACATGGTCTGCGCCGGATACACCTCCGGCGGTGTCGACACCTGCCAGGGCGACAGCGGCGGCCCGCTGCTCATCGACGGCGTCCTGGCCGGCATCACCTCCTGGGGCGAGGGCTGCGCCGAGGCCGGCTACCCCGGCGTCTACACCCGCCTGACCACCTTCTCGAACCTGGTGACCACGCAGATCAACTCGTAGTCACCGACGACCCCTGAGCATCCCTCAGGTAAGAGCCAGGGGGCGTTGCGGGCCTCCACGAGCGGCCCGCAACGCCCCCTGTCCATCCCTCTGCTTGTCGGCGGCCAGCTTCCCCGCAGTGCCCAACTGTCCGCCGGCACCTCGTCACGCGGCCCCTGTCGGCCGGCCAAGAAGCAGCCCGGGCGGACTCACTTGGTGACGGTCCCGAACCGGATGTCGTACGACGATGAGCCCGCCATCATCTGAAGCATCCGCTCGGCCTCCCGCACCACCTCGTCCCGCTGGACCTTCGTGAACCTGCCGAACGGCTCGATGGTGAGGACGTCCCCCTCCTGCCGCCATACGCCCGCAAGGAAGCCGTCGACGAGCAGCGTGCAGTACGCCTGGTTGCCCGCCCAGCTGCGCCCCTTGAAGTCGGCGGGAACGACCCGGGAGCGGTCGGCGTGCGAGAGGAGCAGGTTGTCGAACTCGGGCAGGAAACGCGGCGGGGCCGGGGTGTCCGCGTCGGGGCGAGGCGCGTCCGGCAGGTCGAAGAGCTCGACGCCGCTCTCGTCACGGAACGTGACCAGTCGCGGCCGCAGCCGTTCGAAGGCGTCACGCAACCGCGTCAGACCCGCCCAGGTCTGCATGTCCTTGACGGAGGCGGGCCCGAACGCGGCGAGATACCGCAGCACGGTCGCGTCCGGAGCGGGCGCGGGCTCGGCAGGGCGGCCCAGCCAGTGCTCGGCGGTGGTGAGCGCGACCTGGCCGCTGCGACCCCACAGTCCGCGCGGGGTGACCTGGACCAGCGGCAGCCGGCAGCGGGCGGCGACCGAGAGCGCGAACGGGTCCGCGTCCGGCCACTCCAGGAGCAGTTCCTCCCGCAACTGCCTCATGGTGCGCGGCTCGGCCTCCACCAGCTCCCGGCTGATCGCGGCGAGCCGGTCCAGGTCGACACCCGCGAGCCCCTTGCGGAAGGTGCCCAGCTCCCGGTCGCGCGCGGCCTGGACGAGCGGGCGCAGGATGAGCGCGTCGTCGGCGGTGTGGGTGTGGATGGTGGAGCGCAGGGTGACGATGCGTACGACGGCACGGTCCTCCATGGCCGCCGACAGTTCCTCGGGCCGGAACCCTTCCAGCCGGGCGGCGAGGGCGTAGTACGGCGGCTTCACGTTCTGCGCCTGAAGGCCGACGACGTGCTGGACGGCGTCGGTGGCGGTGCGGACGGAGCGGCGCAGGAGGAGCTGTCGCTCGAGGGTGGCGCGGTTGAGGGCACGGGTGCCGAGCACGGGTGCCGCCGGGATGGACTTGACGAGGCGGCCCCGGGCGCTGCGCCCCTTCGGGGAGCTCGCGCGCATGCCGCCCTCGCTCATGCCGTTCGTCGTCGTGCCGTTCGTCCTCGTCATGCCGCGCACGCTAACGCGACTTGCGGACACCTTCTGTCCGCAAGTCCAGGAAATCTCTGCCTGGCGCCTCGGTCGGTACGCCCGCTCCAGCGCCACACCACTTGAACGGTAATTTGACCCGTATATCCTGCTCCGTGATCACAGAGAAGTCCGTTCGACAGGGGAGGCACCGCGATGCCGGAGCGACGCCCCCGCCCGACCTCGAAGAACGCCAGGAAGTCCGTCTGGCGGCGCGCCCTCACCCCACCGGCCGCGACGCCCGCACAGCCCTCCGCGCCCCAGCCCGACTCACCGGTGCCGGAACCCGCCGACGCCGGCAGCGTCGTACAGGCGGCGTTGTACCGCGACGGCGTACGCGTCTCGACCCCCTCCTCCCTCGCCGACACCTTCCGCGAGCTGCGCGAACAGCCGGCCGGCATGGCGTGGATCGGCCTGGCCCGTCCGACGGAGGCCGAACTCCTCTCCCTGGCCGCCGAGTTCGACCTGCACCCGCTCGCCGTCGAGGACGCGATGGAGGCGCACCAACGCCCGAAGCTGGAGCGCTACGGCGATACGCTCTTCGTCGTCCTGAGCGCCGCCCGCTATCTGGACGCGGCCGAGGAGGTCGACTTCGGCGAGCTGCACGTGTTCGTAGGGCCCGACTTCGTGATCACGGTCCGGCACGGCGCGGCGCCGGACCTCTCGACGGTGCGGCGCCGCATGGAGGACACCCCGGAACTGCTGAAGCTCGGACCGGAGGCCGTCCTCTACGCGATCCTCGACTCCGTGGTCGACGGCTACGCCCCCGTCGTCTCGGGCGTCCAGAACGACATCGACGAGATCGAGACCCAGGTCTTCCGCAACGACCCCAAGGTCTCCCGCCGCATCTACGAACTCTCCCGCGAAATGGTCGAGTTCCAGCGCGCCACCCGTCCCCTGGTCGGCATGCTGCACGGCCTGATGGCGGGTTTCGCCAAGTACGGCACGGACGAGGAACTCCAGCGCTACCTGCGCGACGTCGCCGACCACGTCACCCACACCAGCGAGCGCGTCGACAGCTTCCGCCAGGCCCTCACCGACATCCTCACCGTCAACGCGACCCTGGTCACCCAGCAACAGAACGCCGAAATGCGCGCACTGGCCGAGGCCGGCTTCGAACAGAACGAGGAGATCAAGAAGATCTCGTCGTGGGCGGCCATCTTGTTCGCTCCGACGCTGGTCGGGACGATCTACGGCATGAACTTCGAGCACATGCCGGAGTTGCACTGGGTGTTCGGATACCCCTTCGCGATCGTCCTGATGGCGGTTGTCTGCACCAGTTTGTACGTCATCTTCAAGCGGCGGGACTGGCTCTGAGAGGGCGATAGACGTGATGTCGCATTTGTCGTCACCGGAACGTGTGGGACCGCCGCATAAGCGCTGACAGGGGGCCCGGCCGTGCTGGAGTGTCCCCCATAAACGACCGCCAGCCCTACCAAGAGCGACTTATCCGACGAGCGCTGGGCCCTGATCGAGCCCGTGATCACCGCCTGGAAGGGCCGACGCCCCTCCGTCAGCGGCCAACCGGGCAACTACGACATGCGGGAGATCGTCAACGCCCCGCTGTACCAGTCCCGCACCGGCTGGCAGTGGGACTACCTTCCCCCACGACCTGCCGCCCGCCGGCGCGGTGAAGTACCACTTCTGCAAGTGGCGCGACGACGGCACCGACCAGACCATCCATGACCTGCTGCGCCGGCAGGTCCGCGAAAAGAAGGGCCGGTCAGCCGACCCCAGTCCGGTGGTGCTCGACACCCAGAGTCTGCACGCGGCCGCCGGACTGCCCGCGGACACGACCGGACGGGACGCGGCAAAAAAAGTGCCAGGCCGTAAGCGCGGCCTGGCCGTTGACGTGTTGGGCCTGGTAATCGACCGCCGTCGCCGACCACGGGGGGTTCGACAAGGCCGCCGAGGAGATCCGGATCACCCGCAAGACGCTGCTGGAGCTGCCCGATCCGCAGCCGCCCGCGCCTCTGGCCACGAAGCTGCCGGACCATCCCGCCTACCAGCAGATCATGGCGGTGTTCGCCACGGCCGACGCCCCGCTGCGGGCGCGGACGGTATGCGAGGCGATGGACGTGGAGATCGCGCCCAACAACATCAACAACGTCCGCCTGAAACTCAAGCGGCTGGCCGAGCGCGGGATCCTGGTCGAAACCGAGCAGGGCTTGTTCACCCAGCCGCGGCCATAACCACCCAGCGAACCCGCGACCACTCTGCCTGCCCCAACCGAAAGGCCGGAACGGGCATCAGCTCACGTACCGCCCTCTGAGAACGCATCACCCCTGCACTCGAGACGGCTCCGCACCTCGCGTGAGGGCGGCAGCATGGGTCCGGCATCGCGAGGCCATGCGATAAGCAGATATCTTTCGGCTGATTCCTCAACTGCGCCGTTGATACGGTTGCTACGGCCCTGGGCATGGACACGCAGCCAGTACATTCCTGGGCCCGCAGCGGTCAGCTCCGGCAACTCTCCCTGCACATAGCCTTGGGGGGATGCGACCTGAAGGTGACCGCTCGGAGATTCCAAGGAGACTTCCACGACCTCGTCCCATTCTGCGGCTCTGGTCGCCGCAGGCGGTGTGGTGCGCGCCTCGACACTCACCGCGACCGGGCCCGTATGGACACCAGTGAGTACCACGGCCGCGCCAGGTTGTGTCACCGCGACAAGGCCATTGGACACTTCGCCCGCATCCATCGGCAGTTGGTCGGTGTCGACCAGCCAGAAGGTGTTGTAGCTGGCGTCGACGTTCACCGGGCCTCCCGATTGGGAATCGGTCATGGAAGACTCCTCGCTGACTGACCAGCTACGGCTCGATCACGACAGTGAATTCATCGTCGGCGAGCACTCGTTGGTCGATGTAGAAGCGGTTCAGAGCGTTACCGCCGTCACGGTTCTGCGACCCATTGATCATGCAGACGCTGTAACCACGAGGGCCTCTGCGAACCGGCTCTGCGATATGGCACGCGATCGGATCGTAGGTTCGAGCCGGGCCTCGCGGCCGAGCAGTCGAAGCTCCCTGCCGCGTCGACGCCATCGGGTACTCATCACAAGTCTTGCCTGACGGACGCGGGTAGGCGTTAGGGCCGCGCGGACATGACCGGTCGCGATTGCGGGTCACCGCAGACCCAGTTATTCGCGTCAGGGGCTTGGCCTTGGTTCCTCCGGGCAGCCCAGACTTTTGGGCCTCCTGAATATGCTTGGCCAGCTCCGGATAGGACCCTGTGAGGCTGTACCTCATCGTCGGGACACTCTCGGGGAATACCACTCCCGGTCGCGTGTTCCTGCCGGGTAAGGCGTGGTCCCCTCGGGTTACAGGTGCAACACTGTTTATTTCCTCAGGCGGTAGCACCCATTGCGTCGAGTTGTACTGATATTTCCACTGTGCGCGCGAATCCCCCCTAGACCCCCTTGTTGTGGCGGTGGAATTGAAGTACGCCTCACCGCTCTCCTCGCCGTCGTTCTTCACGACCTGGGGCGGGAAGAGGGACTGGAGCAGCCTGCAGGCTCCGGAGCATGACGCATGCCCGGACACCATTGCCCCGCCGACTCTGCCCCAGCTCGTACTCAGCTTGGAGACTTGGATCTGATACGCCCACCGGGTGAGGTCCGGCACCGTGTAGGAGTAGTTGTACTCGTTGGCGTGGAGCTGCCCGACGAGTCTCCCACGGAGGTCCCACACGTTCACCGTCACTGTGCGGATCATGCATGCCTGCGTGCGAGTCATCCACCAGCCATCGAAGGCATGATCTTTGCACCATTCCGGGATGTCCACGATGGCGCGCGTGGAGATCTCGCCCGCGAGGGCGTTGCGTGCATCCGTAACAGGACCGGGTGCAACACACGAGGCGTACTTGTCCGGATGCCGGCTGAGGAGCCGCTTGAGGCTGCTGCGAACCGATTCACAGTTGCTGGAGACCTGCGTATCAGCAGCAGTACTGAATTGCTGAGGGGAGTCGCTGTACAGCGACTCCGCCCGAGTCGTTGGAGTCTCACTTATGGCCGACGCCTGTACTGATGGAAACGTCAGCAGTAACCCCGCGATGACCGCCAGGGCTCTGTATCTCTTCTTCAATTCTCCCCCTTACCCCGAGATCGCTCTCAGGGACAGATGATTCTCGTTCCTGGAGCGGTCGCCGGTCGAGACCGCTTTTCGATCACGCGATCAGCCTCTACTCGGGCAAAAGAGCAAGACCATTAGCGGACCCGCCGGCGACAACGGCCAAGATGCTTCCGAAGAAGATGGCCACAGACAAGCAAAAGGACATTCGAGTCTGTTCGGAACGGTGCTCACCTGTTCCGAACACATCCGATCGGCGTTCTTTTCTGGCGAGTTTTCGTCGGTATGCGGCCAGTGACACCAGCTACCGTTGGACGGTGGAGCAGACGGGGGACAACACGCAGACCGGGTTAACTTCAGGCGCGCCAAAACCGGATCAAGCTCGTACACCGGCGGATTTCATCGCAGCGCTGCGTAAGTTGCGCACATGGTCCGAGTTGACCTACCGGCAGCTGGAACAGAAGGCGGCAGCTCAAGGGGATACGCTGCATGCCAGTACGATCGCAACTGCTCTCGGTCGCAGCACGCTGCCCCGCGAGCCGCTCGTCGCCGCGTTCACCCGCGCCTGCGGGCTTGATGAAGACCACGTCAGGTCGTGGCTCGATGCTCGTAGGCGCCTTTCTGTGGCTGATCAGCCATCCGGTACACCCCTGAGCGATCCTGCCTCCGGCACCGCCCGAAACGAGTCGCCGGACGCCTCGGAAAGCCGCAGTGAGACACCTGCCGGACGGCGACGCCGTCAGCTGGGCTTGGTCACCGCGGTGGCGGTCGGAGCCGGCGCAGTGCTAGGTATCCAGGCGGTGCTGTCGACCATGTTCGCATCAGAGCGCAGACCGTCGAGCACAGATCCAGTACAGGGACTGGCCATCCTGGACGTCGGCAGTTGGGCACAGATCCACCCCGCCCGCACACCGAAACTGTGCCTTACTGAAGGACGGGATCGGACACGCAGCTACTCAACGGCAATCGCGGCGCAATTTCCCTGCACGAAGGCTGTCCAGCCCCGCACCTACGTCGAACCCATCGGTGAGAACACGGTGCAGATTCAATGGCACCATCCGAAGTACGGAATCGGCTGCCTTACCGTCCTCATCGATGGTCCCGGCCGCGATCTGGTCGAACCGCGGGACGACTGCGCCGAAGAGAATCCTGCTCAGCGATTCCGGCTCGAACCCATCGGGCCCCCGAATGCGTCACACTTCCGCATCCGCCCTGCCGCCACAGAACAATGCCTTGCGCTTCGCGACCAAGACATGAGTGAGGGCACGGAGATTGTCCAGGGGCGCTGCTCGGGGGCCCGCGACCAAGAATTTCTCATCGAGCTCAGGCCCCCTTCGTAAAGGGTTGCTGAATGGGCTAGGACGGAATTCCGCTGGGGCGCGTGCTGGCCGGAGCGAACCGCCACGACTCCCCGCTACTCGCCCCGACCCTGGACCGCCTGGACGACCTGGGACCGCTCCCCGACGACATCACCGTGCACCTGGACGCCGGCTACGACTCGGACAAGACCCACACCCTGCTCGACGAACGCGGCCTGCACGGCCGCATCGCGCACAGAGGTGAGAAGGCGCCCACCCAGGCAAGCCAGAGGTGGCATGTCGAACGGACCCATGCCTGGCGGAACGCCTTCCACCGCCTCGCCCGCTGCTACGAACGCCGCGCCACTGTCATCAATGCCTTCTTCGACCTCGCCGACACCATCATCACGGCCAAGGCATCGCCGTGTGGGCAACCGTCCGCACCACGTCGAGTGACTACCAGGATCGCCTGATCGCGGACTACGCGAACGGCCGGCCTGTCGCGCGTGTCGCATGCCCCGGTCTGGCCGAGGCGATCGACCAGGGCGACAGGGCCGCAGCAGTGGAAGCGATTGCCGACGCGGCCGAGCGAACTCCCCAAAATTGCGACTCCGTGGTGCTGGGATGCACGTACTACCCCCCTGGTGGCGCCGGAGATTCTGCAGAGCCTGCCCGCCGGAACCACCCTGTACGACAGCGCGGAGGCAGTCGCCCGCCAAACACTGCGGCGATTGGACAGAACCAGGGAATCGCACAGCACCATAGGCTCCATCGACGTGGTACTCAGCGGTCGCCGCGGAAAACTCCTGGCAGGCACCCACGCCTACCCAGTGGGCCGCGCCCTCGCCGCAGCAGGGCGAGTACCCCGCGAAATTCTCATCTCCGCCGCAACTCGCTCCCCGATGGCTGCACCGGGCTCCCCACCGCGCCTATCTGCGCGACCTCTTACATGGACGGACAGCTCGTCATCACCCCGAACGGAGGGCCGGCGCTCCCCGCGAGGAAGCGGGCGGTTCTCGAAGGAACTGGCGGCCTCCGCTTATGCCGTCTACATCATCCACCTGCCGCTCGTGGTGACCTTGCAGTACTACCTCGCAGGGCGAGGGCTGTCCGCAGCCACCGCGTGGGCCGTGGTGTCCGTCACCGGTGTTTCGACCGCGTTCCTGCCCGCGGCCGTACGGAAGGCGCCCCACCTTCGTCAACGAGAACCTCATCCGGGTGCCCGCGACATGCTGCCCGACCTGGCCAACAGCGTCACCACCATCGCCAAGACCCTCGGCGTCTCCATCAGCAGGCTCCACAGCCACATCCCGGGGCTGAAAGAGCTCCGGAACTCCCGCGTCCCGCGCCAGTTGGAGGGAACCAGCCAACCGACCCCCAACGCTCCTTGCGGTGGAGGTCGGCGGCACGAGCTCTGAACCTGACCTCCTATTCGGTGCGCAGGGCCGTGGCAGTTCGGGCCCTGGCGGCCCAGCCGGCGGGCAGGAGCGCACCCAGGGTGGCGATGAGCAGGCCGCCGAGTGCAAGCGGGAGCAACTCGGCCCCGTGGTAGACGGCGATGACGGAACCGGGGAGGCGGAGCCCGACGCTGTCGCCCATCGCGGGCATGACCCAGCCGTGCAGGGCTACGCCCAGCGGCACGCCCAGAGTGCCCGCGACCAGTCCGGTCACGACGACTGAGGTGAGGACCATCGCGATGGTCTGCCGGGGGGTCATGCCGAGCGCCTTGTGGATACCGATTTCCCGGACGCGCTCGCGGGTGTCGAGCAGCACACCGTTGAGCACGCCGAGCGCGGCCACGGCGACGAGCATCAGCGTGAGGATCGCGGACAGCGCGTTGAGCGTGACGACCACGTCGCCGCCGGCGTCCAGCCCACCGGCCCGAGCGGTGACCCCCAGCGGTGCCAAGTCCTTGTTCAGCGCGTCGACGTAGCCGGTCACGTCGGTGCCTGAGGTGACCGCGATGTGATGGCTCGTCTCCGTCAGGTCGGGATGGGCAGACGTGAGGGTCGAAGCGTCGGTGAAGACCTGCATGCCGTCGTTGCGAGGGTCGAGGACCTCGCCGACGATCCGGACCGTGACCGGCTCGGCCAGGCCGTTCAGGGTGACGGTGTCGCCGAGGCGGGTGCCGGTGGCGGCCAGGAAGGGGGTCGGGACCACGGCCTCGCCGGGTTTGTCGATCCAGCGGCCCGAGACCATCGTGTAGCCGCCCCAGGAGGCTTCGCCGGTGAAGGCGTTCACGTTGACGGTGCCGGTCAGGCCGGACACGGTCGCCCGTACCGTCGCGGCACTGTAGTACTTCCCGGTTCCGGCGGCGGCCTCGATGCCCGCCGCGACCGCGGCGGGATCGACCTCGGGCTGCTTCTCGGGGGCGGGGCCCTGGGGTCCGAAGTCCGGCAAGGGCGCGGGCACGACGACATCGGCGGCGTCATGGGCCCTGGCCTTCATCACCTGGCCGAGCGTGGCTCCCATCCCCACGGTGAACGTGACGGCGATGGCACCGAACAGGATCGCCGTGCCCATGGCCAGCGCACGGGCGGGCCGCGCGAAGGGCCGGGTCAGGCCCAGGGCGAGCGGCTGCGGCAACGGCAGCCGTCCGGCCAGACGGGCCGCCCACCGGCCGCGTCCCGCCGAAGCGCTACGTCCGACGGCGAGCGCGTCGACCGTACGCAGCCGGCCGGCCCGCCAGGCACTCGCCCAAGCGGTCGCCGCCACGAGGCCCAGCACTCCGGCGATCACCGCCAGATCGACCCAGGGAGCGATGGTCAGGGACGAGGCGCTGTAGACCTCCTCGGTCTCGGCCAGTACGGGGACGGCGAGCAGATGGCCGGCGAGGACGCCGAGGGCCGTGCCGACCGCGGCCGGGATCAGTGCCTGGCCCACGTAGGCCCGCACGACCTGGGCGGGGGTGAAGCCGACGGCCTTGAGGATGCCGATGCGGCGCGTTCCCGTGCCGACGGCCGACGCGACGACGTTGCCGACGACGAGCACCGACATGACCAGGCCCAGCGTGCCGAACGCGATGAGGAACGGGACGTAGAGGGCGGTGTCCTGCGCGGCGGTCTTCTTGACGGTGAGCCATGACTGTTCGCCGACGGCCGCTCCCGGCGGCATGGACGCCGTCACGGCCTTGCCGCCCGCGGTGATCTGCGCGGCGGTGCCCGCGTCGGTGAAGCGGTACAGCATCTGGTAGCCGCCGCTCCCGGGCGCGATGAGCGCCGGCATCTGGGACGGAACCACCCAGGCATCAGCGGTCTGCGTGACCGAGCGGGCCACACCGACCACCGTCAGCGTCGGACCGCCGGGCAGACCGGGGAAGGCGATCTTCATGCCCATGGTCGCGAAGATCGAGGAGTTGGCGGACAGCACGATCTCGCCGGAGCGCGTGGGCCACCGCCCGTCGAGCAGCACCACCTCGTCCACGTCCCGGCCGGGATCGCCCCGGCCGACCACGGTCATCGGCCACTCGGGGCCCGCCCCCTCCGACCGCGGGGTGACCGTCGTCGTACGGAACGGCCCGGCGGACCTGCTCACCCCTTTGGCGTCCTTGGACTTCGACAACTGCCCGGCACTCACCTTGCCCGCGTCGAACTGCACGGACAGATGCGCGCCGTGCTGCTCGGCGAAGGCGTCGTCGAAGGGCGCGCCGGAAACCACGAGCAGCGATCCGCCGAGGACGGAGGCGGCCACCGCCATCATCGTGGCGAGCCCGATCACCAGTGTCTGCACCCGGCGTCGTCCCACCCCCGAGCGCACCACCTTTCCGAGCGCGCTCATCGGACGGCCTCCGAGGCGACGGCCTGCGACCGGACGTCTTCGGTGATCCGGCCGTCGGCGATCCGGACCGTACGGTTCGTACAGGACCGGGCCAGAGCCAGGTCGTGGGTGACCACGACGATGGTCTGGCCCTCGGCATTGAGGCCGGTGAGCAGCCTGCTGACGTCCTGTCCGGCGGCCGTGTCCAGGGCGCCGGTCGGCTCGTCGGCCAGGAGCAGCGCCGGCCGGTTCATCAACGCCCGGGCCACCGCGACGCGCTGCCGCTCACCGCCGGACAGCCGCCCCGGGTAGGCGCGGGCGTGCCGGTCGATGCCCAGCAGTTCCAGGAGTTCCGCCGTCCGGCGGTCCGCCTCGCCACGTGTCATACCCGCGAGACGCGCGGGCAGGACGACATTGTCGGTGACGGTCAGATCGTCGAGCAGGTTGAAGAACTGGAAGACCATGCCGATCTTCGACCGCCGGTAGAGCGCCGATCCGGCTTCGCCCAGCCGGTCCACCCGCACCCCGTCCACGGTGACGGTCCCCGTATCGGGCCGGTCCAGGCCCGCGATCAGATTGAGCAGGGTGGACTTGCCGCTGCCGGAAGGGCCGAGGATCGCGACGGCCTCGCCGGGCTGCACGGTCAGCGACGCCTCGTGCAGAGCGGGCGCGCCGTCGTCGTACCGGCGGCTCACCTCGCGCAGTTCGATCACCGGCATGGTCATGAGAGCTCCTTGGTACGGGCAGTTGGCTGCGTGAACGCTAGGAGCGGGCCCGGCCCGCACACGTCCCCCGCCCGAACCCATTGCGATACCGCGCTGGGATGAGCCCCTCGAACGTCATCCCTGCGATGTAGGCGGGTGATGTATCCGGCGCGGTGGGAATGACCACCGGGACGGACTCGGAGGGCCCCGCGCGGCGGCGACAATGATCCCGTGACGGACGCACGTACGACGCTGGAGCGGCTGCGGGGAGCCGCCCGCCGGACGGTCCGCGACGCCAGGCTTCCGAGCGGTCCACCGCTGCGGCCCACCCGGCGCGCCTGGCAGTTCGACGCGTTGGTGGCACTGGTCCTGGGAATCGCCACCGTCTACTACGGCATCGACAATGCCAATAACGTGGTGGTGCGTGAGATCGCGCCCGGCGTGGAGTACGTCATTGCGCGCCCGTCCGGTCCCGGCGGCCTGGCCTTCATGGTGACCCTCGCGGCCATCGCCTCGGGTGCCCTGGCGCTGCGCCGCCGCTACCCGCTCGCCGTGCTGTGCGTCGTGACGGCCGCGACACTGGCCACACCGCAGAGCGTCATGCGGCTGACCTTCTACGCGTTCGTCATCGCCGTCTACAGCGCCGCCGTGTACAGCCCGTACCGGGTGGCGACCCTGGCGGCGCTGCCGGTGTCGGTCGTCCTGGTCGGCACCTCGGGGAACTCGGTGACACCGATCGTCCCCAACGAATACATCGCACTGCTGATCCTGGTCCCGATGGCCGTGGCCGCCGTCGGACTGCGTACCTGGAAACTCCGAACCGACGAGGGCCGCACCCGGCTCTTTGCCCTGGAACGCGAACAGGCCGAGGCGCTGCGCCGGGCCGTCGAGCATGAGCGGGCCAGGATCGCCCGCGAACTGCACGACGTCGTCACGCACAACGTCAGCGTGATGATCATCCAGGCGGGCGCCGCCCGCAAGATCATGAAGACCTCCCCCGAGGAGGCCGGCGAGGCGCTGCTCGCCGTCGAGGCGGGCGGGCGGGCGGCCATGACCGAGCTGCGCCACGTCATGGGACTGCTCACCATGACAGACGAGGGAGAGGGGACGGACGAAGGTGCGGACCTCGCCGATACGGCGGCGGTGCCGGCCCCGCAACCCGGCCTGGACCAGCTGGAAAAGCTGGTCGGACGGGTCCGGGACACCGGACTGCCCGTCGACCTGACCGTGACCGGCCCGCCCCGTCCCCTCCCGCCCGGAGTCGAACTCGCCGCCTACCGCGTGGTCCAGGAAGCCCTGACCAACACCGTGAAGCACGCGTCCGGCGCCGCCGCCGCCGTGACCGTCGAATACGGCCCGCAGCAGCTCCGGGTGGAAGTCACCGACACCGGCGGACACCCGGGCGCGGGCGCCGGAAGCGGCCGGGGCCTGATCGGCCTGCGCGAGCGCCTCGCCGTCTACGACGGAACCTTGAACACCGGCCGACGCCGGACCGGCGGCTACCGTGTGGAGGCCCTGATCCCCTTGGAGGCACCGTGACCGAGCCGCTGCGTGTGCTCCTCGCCGACGACCAGACCCTGGTCCGCACTGGATTCCGGTTGATCCTCAGGGCCGATGGCATCGACGTCGTCGCCGAGGCGACCAACGGAGCCGAAGCGGTCGAAGCGGTCCGCCGTACACGTCCCGACGTGGTCCTGATGGACGTCCGGATGCCCGAGATGGACGGCCTGGAGGCCACCCGCCGCATCCTCACCGGCGCCCCCGGCGAACCCCGCGTCATCATCCTGACCACGTTCGACCTCGACCGGTACGTCTACGCGGCACTGTCCGCCGGGGCCAGCGGCTTCCTCCTCAAGGACGTCACCCCCGAGCAGCTGACCGCGGCCGTCCGCACGGTCCGCACCGGCGACGCACTCCTGGCGCCCGCCATCACCCGCCGCCTCGTGCAGCGGTTCGCCCAGCGCGGCAGCGACACCGCCGCCCTCCACCGCGACCTCGCCTCGCTCACCCCGCGCGAACTGGAGGTCCTCGGCCTGCTGGCCCGAGGACTGAGCAACGCCGAACTCGCCACCCGCCTCCACCTGGCCGAGGCGACCGTCAAGACGCACGTCGCCCGCATCCTCGCCAAGCTCGGGCTCCGTGACCGTGTCCAGGCCGTGATCGTCGCCTACGAGACAGGGCTGGTCAGCGCCGGCGCACGCGAGGCCGCCCAGCAGTCCACCGAGCAGACGTAGACCGAAGCCGAAACTTGGGATCAGGAGCCGGAACCTGCGCCTGTCCCGGTAGTTCACGCCTCCGAACTGTCAAACAACGGTCGCCCTATGTCCGCGTTCGCCCCGGTGCGGGAGTCGGGCACAGTCGGCAGCGCGATGTCGAGCAGCGATGCCATTGCCCAGCTCGAACCTGCCGTATGGGTTCACGTGGGTCCAGCGCCCGACAGTCCGCGTCGGTGAGGCGGGCCTGCCACTTCTCCTCGGACAGGATGTCCTGAAGCAGCAGCGTGTTGACGTACACCAAGGCGGACTGGAGCAGGTGCAGGGAGTACAGGGCCGACACGAAGCCCCCCACCCGACTCCGCCAATCCGACACGACCTGCGCGGGACACGCCTTCTGCCAAAACAAGCACGGCATCGAAGTGATCGCTCTGCAGGCGTACGACCGCGGCCCCGTGGTCGCGTGGGACACCGACCCGCGCACCCAATTCGTGGCCAAACCGCACGCATGGCACCCGGACTTCCGGACCTCGATGCCGCCGCGCACCGCCCCGCGCCTGAACACCTCCGCTCCCACAGCGGCGCCAGCGCCCCGCAAGGCCGCCCGCCGATAGTCCCGGCAGCTCTGCATCCCCCGTCCGACGCCTGCCCGGAGAACCCTCTACCCCCGCACCCCCGCCCGAAGATCACCGTGGTCACTCATGAGACATGCCGCCTGATGCGAGCGGGGTGTCTGGGTTGGGGCTCAAGGAGCCGGATCTCCAGAAGGCGAGTCATTAGGGCCCCGCGTGTACCTGGCACGCCCACAGGCTGGGCGTCTGGGGATAGGTGTCGCGCAGGGTCCGTACGGCGCCGTGCAGGGCCTCGGCCGTGCGGGCGACGTCGAGCGTGCCGTCGCCCCGGTCCAGGGCGTCGTACACGCCGAGCGCCACCTCCCTCCCGATCATGTCGTCGACGTGCCACAGGGAGCCGACGACATGGGGGAAGCCCGCCATCTGGAAGGCGCTGACGATGTGGACGGCCTCGTCGGCGAGCTCGGGACTGGTGAGCAGGGTGTCACAGGAGGACAGGTAGGCGAGCCGGACAGACGGCAGCCGCAGCCGGGCCAACTCGCGGACGGTCAGCGGGCGTTCGGTATGGTCGTGCAGGACGAGCCGACTGCCCGAGGCGCGTTCCAGGTCGCCCAGGGCGTGGCAGGCGAAGTGGGCGTAGGCGTGCCGGTGCAGAGCCGACACGACTGCGGAGTGGGTGGCGGCGGCGTCCGCCAGCAGCTCCGCCCCCGGGAGCAGACGGGCCAGATGGTCGGCCTCGCTGCGGGCACCCGGGAGCGCGGCCTGTCCGGCGGCCTCGGCAACACTGACGACGAGGGTTCCGCCGCCCGCCGCGCGGGCGGCCCGCCGACGGGCGTGGTGCAGGGCCCGCAGGGTCGGCGTGTACGAGGAGACCACCCGGTCCAGGGCGCCGGGAGCGGCGTCGGTGTCCGCAGGGGCCGCCGCGTGCAGGGGCAGCGTGCCCAGGAGGCCGCCGGGCGACCACCACACACGGGCCGCCCCGGGCAGCCGGTCCAGGACCGGGCCGGTGACCGCCCGCCACAGCCAGGCGAGGGTCTCCCGTACGTCCTGCTGCGCGCGCTGGGACTGCTTGCGCGAGGTTTCCGGTGCGTCGATGCGCACCAGCGCGTCCTGGAAGGTCCGTCGGCGCGTCGCCGTCGTTTTCGGGTCGAGGTCCGGGAGCGGTACGGCGTCGATGGCGTGCTCGGTGACGACCAGGGCGTGGCTGCCGTACGGGGAGACGTTGACCAGGACCACCGGGCCCGCGGCTGCCGTGGCACGCAGTTCGCCCTCGTCCCAGTCCCGCACCGGCCGCAGCAGGCCCAGTTCGGGATGCTCGGCTCGGATCCGGGTGGTGAGGTCGCGCCACTCGGCGGCCAGCCGCTGCCGCACATCGGCGCGGGCGTCGGCGGGGCCGGGCGGTTCCTCCGGCAGGGGCCCCAGGTTGTCGGTCGCCGTGTCGAGGACCTCCCTGAGTTCCTCGAAGCGGTCGGCGAGGCCGGGGGCGGTCTCCCGGAGCCGGGTCAGATCGCTGTCAGCGTCGAAGGCGTGGGAGAGGATCACGCCCCTCGCCTGTTCGAGCAGGCCGACCGCGAGTCCGGGCCGGCCGCAGCGCACCGCGCACGCAGCGGCGGCGGCGCCCAGCCCGACGGTACGGCTCAGCAGGAACTCCTGGTCGTCACGGACGAGATGGCGGGGCGCGACGGAGTGCAGCAGGTCGACCGCCACGACATAGCCGTCCAGGGCGCCGGCCCAGTCACCCAGCTCCGCCCGGACGTCACCCCAATCCCGTGCGGCGTCCAGGCGCAGGGCGGGCGCGCACTGCTGCTCCAGGGCCGCTTCCCGGAGTCGCTCGGCCGCTTCGACCAGATCGGCCTGACGGCGACGGCGGCGGAGCCCCACACCGCGCAGGGCCGTGCCCAGGTTCGCCAGGCGCTGGGTGCGTGTGGGGTGGCCGGACGGGGTGGCCTCGACCGCCCGGCGGTACAGCGCGACCACCTCGTCCTGGGCGGCCGACGACAGCAGGGTGCGGGGGCTCAGGAGCCGTGCGTTCGCGGCCACCGTGAGGGCACTGGGCAGGTCGGGGGAGTCCTGTGGCAGCGCCGCGATCACCAAGTCGGCCAGCTCGCGTGCCTCGCGTGCCTCGTCGATCCGCATCGTCTTCGCGATGCGGAGCAGCAGGGCGACGGCGAGGTTGTGGCGGCGCCGGGGCAGCTTCGGGTCGCCCTCCGGGGTGAGGGCGAGCGCCTGCCTCAGGAGCCGTACCGCCTCGTCGAGCCGGGCGACGGGGTCGGGGGCACGCTCGAAGCCCGCCATGAGACTGAGGCCGGTCGAGCTCGCCAGCGCCGCCTCGTGCGCGGGGCCCATGCCGGGCAGTTCGGCGGCCCGGCGCCGGCACGCCTCGGCCTCCCGCAGGTCGTCGCCGTCCTCGGTCAGCCGGTGCCGCAGACTCAACGCGGCACCGAGGTTGAGCAGCCGCAGCCCGAGCGACCCGTGCCCCTCCCGGGTGAGGGCCACCGACTCCCGATGGACCAGTACGGCCTCGTTCAACTCCTCCGGGTTTCCCGAGCGTTGGAAGCAGGCGATCAGCACCAGGCCGAGGTCGTCGAGCGCCGCGGGACGGTCCGGGTGGTCCGGTGCCATGAGCTTCTCGGCGCGGCGCAGTTGGCGCAGCGCCTCGTCCAGGTCCGCCCCGTTCGCCGTCGGGTCGCGCAGGTAGCGGTTGTACAGGGCCATCGCGGGGGCGATGAGCGGCAGTTGCGGGCCCTCCGCGGATACCATGGAGAGGTCGGTGAAGCCGAGCGCCGCGTCCAGATCGGCCTGGGAGCCGGTCGCGACGGAGCGGGCGCGCAGGGCGTTGCCCAGAGCGTTGCGCAGGGCGGCGGTCTCTCCCGGATTCCCTGCCGCCCGCAGCGCCTCGGTGAACACGGCGATCGCCTCGTCCAGATCCGCCACCCGGCCGGTGTGGTGCGCCCTGAGAACGAGCGCCATGCCCAGGTCGTGCCCCGCCGCCGCGGGTCCCTTCAGGTGGCCGTCGACGGCCCGGCGGCACACATCCACCACCTCGTCGCACTGCTCGGGCGTCGCGCCCTCCACCTGCCGCAGCAGCACCAGCGCCTGCCCCAGGGCGCCGAAGCCGTCGGGGAGATGCGGGTGGCCGGACGGCAGTTGGGCCAATACGTCCCGCGCGATCCCCACCGCCTCGTGCAGGTCCTCGGCGTCGTGCGACTCCAGGTAGCGGTCCAGGAGCAGGCGGCCCAGACCGGCGAGGACGAGGACCCGTTCGGGGGAGGCGGCCGGGATCCGCCTGAGGGCACCGCGGACGAACCGGACCGGATCCGCGTCCGGCAGGTCCCCGAACGGCCACGTCGCCCCCGTGAGGGTCACGAAGTCGGTGGCACCTCTGAGCCGGCCCGGGAACCAGGGGTCGTACTCCGGCGTCGCGAGTACGGCGAGACTGGCGAGCCCGATCGCAGTGGCGAGCCGGGCGTCGCGCGAGGGCGACATGGTGGCCAGCAGTACGGCCATCTCGTGGAGCCTGCGGACGGACTCGGAAGCGCCCGGCGGCGGGTTGTGCTGCCGCCCTTCCGCCACGATCTCGAACGCGGCGACCTGGGCCGCCCACTCGTGGGGACCGTCCGCGTTCGCAGGGTCGGGGTGGATGGCTGGATCGTTGGCCGCGTAGCCCGCCGCCAACTGCGGCGGCACCAACGCCGGACCGGCGACCCACACCGGGTAGAGCAGGGTCCCTGCCATGCACCCGTGTACGGCGCCACGGTGCCCGGGGTCGGCCATCGCACGGGCGACGCAGAGCCAGCCGGCCGCGTGCCGGGCTTCCATGTCGGTCCTCGTGTCGCAGGTCCGCAGCAGTCCCCGCAGTTCGGCATCCGCGGCGGGGCCGAACACCACGTCCGCGTCCACACGCCCGTCCGCCGTCCCGGCCCGGTCGAGACGCACGCGAACCGCCTGAAGAAACCAGTCCCGGTCGTACCTCACGCCGTCACTCCCCCAGCCGTCCCTCCCGACAGCATGTCAACTCCTGCTCAACTCCGCTTGATCTCCGGCACACTTGGACCATGACCGCATCTGCCCCCGTCCCTCACGCCGACGATCGGGCCGCGGCGGTGTGCGCCCTGCTCGGCTCGCCCGATGACCTGGAGGATCCCGACGTCCGGGACCTGGCCGAGCGGGCAAGGGACTTGCTGCGGTCGGGCGCGAGCGCCGACGAACTCGCCACCTGCTACCGCGACCTGGACATGGCGCTGCGCCGAGCGGGAGACGCACGGGGCCTGGTCAACGAGTCCCGGAGCGCGAGGGTCCCCGGCATCTCGCACGACATCAAGGTGGCCGTATGTCCCGGACCGGCCCAGTGCACCCGGGTCGAACGGGCCCGCGACCTGCTCCCCGCCCCGCCCTGCGCCGTCAACGGCACCCGTATGCGCAAGCGCCGTCTGGGCCCCGGCCAGTGACCCCGCCGGTATGAACCCTTTCCTCGCCACTCTGGGCGGCAAACTCGCCGAACGCTGGCTGAATCTGCTGGTCCTTCCCGGCGCCCTCTTCCTCGCCGCCACGGCCGTCGGCACCACCCTGGGACACCACCACTGGCACGACATCGACCGGCTGCGCACCACGCTGGACGACCTCGCGACCCGACCCGCCCTCGACCGCGCCGGTACCGCCGCGCTCCTGGTCTCCCTCGTCCTGCTCGCCGCGACCGCGGCCTCACTCTCCGCGCAGTTCCTCGGCGGCGCGATCGAGCGGTACTGGCTCCGGTTCGGCCGCGACCCGCTGTCCCGTGCCCTGACCGCCCGCCGCACCCGCAGGTGGCTGGACCTGGACACGCAGTACGAGGAGGCCCACAACGGCATCTCTGCGCCCAACGGCCGGCCGTCGGCCCCGCCGGACATCCAGGCGCGCATCGAGAACCTCGCCGAGGCCCGCGACCGCGTCGCGCTACGCAAACCGACCCGCCCCACCTGGTACGGCGACCGCGTCCAGGCGACGGCGGAGCGCGTCCACACCGCCTATGGAGTGGACCTCGCCGCCCTCTGGCCACGGCTGTGGCTGATTCTCCCCGAACCCGCCGTACGCCAGATCCAGTCCGCCCACGACTCCTTCGCCGCCGCCGCCCGCCTCGCCGCCTGGGCCGTGGGCTACGCCCTGCTCGCCTGCTGGTGGTGGCCGGCCGCCTTGGTCGCCGTCTGCTGCGCGGCCGTCGCCCGCTCCCGCGCTCACGACGCCCTGGACGCTTTCGCCGAGCTCATCGAGGCCGCCGTCGACGTGCACGCCCGGGAACTGGCCGAGCGGATCGGCCTGATCGGCGCGGACTCGGCGGTGCTGGGCCATGGGGTGGGGGGCCGGATGTCGGAGCTGTTCAGGAAGGCCGGGTGACGGGGCGGGCGGCCGATCGCTGTCGGAGTCACCGCAGAAACCTCTGTGTCGCCTTGTGTTTGATCAGCACGATGGTGACCACACAGACACCGAACACGGCCAGGTAGCCGGCCATCCTCGACCACCGCTCGTCGCGTGGGAGCCCGGTGTCGGCCACGCCGATGCCGACGCCGGCCAGGGCGCCCACGAGGGAGAGCGGACCGCCCGCGATGCCCACCCAGTCCGCCTCGCCGCGCAGCAGCGCGGGGCCGCAGAAGAGCAGGGTCCCGCCGATCACGATGGGGATGACGCAGGCCACCGTCGCCACGATGCCGAAGGCCCACCGGTTCTCGCCGGGCTCGGCGGCAACCGCAACGACGTCACCCACCACTCGTCAGCCGCAGAGCCTGTGGGAGTGGCAGAGAGCTTCCACCCTGTTCCGGGCAAGCCTCAGGTCAGCCGAAGACAGGAAGGTCGTGCCGAGGTGCTACGGAAACCACACCGAGGCGTTCCAACAGCAGTCCTTCCCTGGTCGACCAAGGGCAGATGTCGACGCTCTCGGCCTCGCACACCTTGAGGAGCGCCTCGGCGACCAGAGCACCGGCCAGGGCCTGCCCCGCGCGGTGCCGGGAGATGCCCGGCAGTCGGGTCCGTCGGGCGGGGTCCGCTCCGGCCAGCACCGGGATCCACCGCCGCAACTGAGACAGCGTCAACTGCCGCCCGGAAGGGGGCTTTCCGCGCCGGGGTGGAGTGCCGGCCAGCCGGGCGAGCTGCTCGAAGGTCTTGGAGCAGGCGACGACGCGCCCGTCCCGTGCGGCCACCGGCAGGCCGGGCGCCGTACTCAGGGCATGGCCGAGGTATTCCCGGACCTCCTCCAAACGTCCCGTGGACGGAAGGGTGCCGCCCGGGAGCCAGTCCCGGGTGACCCGCCGGGCACCCAGCGGCAGCGAAAGCACGCGGCGGGGCTGCGTTCCCCGGCCCTTGGCGATCTCCACCGTGCCGCCGCCGATGTCCAGCATCAGCAGCGGGCCGGTCTCGGAACCCGCCCACTGCCGAGCCGCCACATAGGCCAGGCGCGCTTCTTCCTCACCGGGCAGAACCCGCAGCCGGGTGCCGGTGGCACGGGCCACCTGCGCGAGCACCTGCTCCCGATTGGGTGCGTCCCGGATGACCGAGGTCGCGAAGGGGAACACGGTCGGCGGGCAGCGGACCTGGACGGCGGCCATCGCTTCGGCCACGGCGCGCTGCACGCTGGCGATCCCGGCCTCGCGCATACGACCTCGGCGATCGATCGCCTCCTGCAGCCGTAGCCGTACCTTGTACGAGAAAACCGGCTCCAGCCCTGCGCCCGGACGCCACCGGACCACCGTCAGCAGTGCGCTGTGGCACCCGACATCCAGCACGGCGGCCCGCTCCGGCTCTCCCCGTCCCATCCCGCCGTCTCCCCCGTTTCCACCCGCTCGATGACACCCGGTCGGCAGCGACCGCTCCGGCTGCCTGCGGGAATGCACACGCTCATTGCGACCCTAACGGGTAACGCGTCCTCGCCGCCGTTGCTCCTGACGCATCATTGATCAGCGCGCATGGACACCTGGACGAAACGTTGACATGGGACGGCGCGATCCAGCGGCCACAGCAACGGGCGCCCGTGAAGCAATATCCCGGTCTGCGGTAGAGCAGGAGCGGGCGGGACCTCCGTCGGGGAGCCCTCGCGGAAAGCGCGGCGCAGGCCGCTCCGCGGTACGAAGGGGACTCAACGCAATGCCGGACACCAGCGCTACGGAACAGCGACCTGCGGCACCGCCCCGGGCGTCGGCTCAGAAGGGGGCCAACTCTCCCCGGCCCTCCGGGGGGGGAGGCACCGCGAACCACGTGTTTCACCCAACAGCCGGATACACCGGCCGCTCCGCAGGTTACGTCGGCCGCGCCTCAGACCGACGAAGCTGTGGCGCGGCCGCCTCCACACGCATCAACCCCCAAGTCGCCCACTACACCGGGCAGGCCGAACTCGCCGAGGTCATCCAGCAGGGCCTGGAAGCGCGTAAACAGGGCGACTTCGAGTACGCGACCGCCAAGCTGGGCCGCGCCGTCCAGTTGGCCGACGCCTCCGGCAACGACGACGCCGCGAAGCTGCCGGCCAAGGTGGTGGATGTCGTCGACGTCGCGAGCGGCACTGTGCGGCTCAAGGCCAGGGTGGCCAACGCGGACGAAATGACACTGGAAACGCGCTCGACGAAAACCGTACGTGTCAAGAAATAACGCGTGCCGCACTTGGAGGGGCAGAGAGAAAGAGCGACATGCCCCGTCAAAGCCCTCGACCGGAATCTGCACCTGTATCACCCCCCCGGGCGATTTCCTCACGCTGCCTGCCGAGCGGACCGAGGTGGCGATCACCCACGTGAGGAACCGGGTATCAGGGGCATCCCGCGGACGGGGTGCTTGCTCAGGATGGAGACCCGGTTGAACGCGTTGATGGTGATCGCCACCCAGATCACCGCGGAGATCTCGTCGTCGTTGAGGACCTGGCGAGCTGCATCGTAGGCGCCCTCCTGCGCGACGGCGTTCGCGGGTTCGGTGGTTGCCTCCGCCAGGGCGAGTGCCGCGCGCTCCCGCTCCGTGAACAGTTCGGTGTCGCGCCAGGCGGCCAGCACGCCCAGACGCTGGGTGGTCTCGCCGGCGCGCAGCGCGGCCCTGGTGTGCACGTCGAGGCAGTAGGCGCAGCCGTTGATCTGTGACACGCGGAGGTTGACCAGCTCTACCAAGCTGCGGTCCAGCCCCGCCTCGGCAGCGACCACGCGGACCGCTTCGGCCGTCTCGACCAGTGCGTGGTAGGCCTTGGGGCTCTGCTTGTCGATGAAGACCCGCCGGCTCGCGGGGGCTGCTGTGGTGTCACTCAACGTGGACTCCTTGAGGGCCGCTACCGGCCCTCGCTCGCTCTGCCGTGCTCGTGATGGGGCATGGACTTACTATCAGGCATGATTGTTGAATATGAAATCATCTTCGGGTGTGAGAGGGGCGTGTGATGAGCAACGTCGAAGTGGATCCCGCCGAACTGCGCTGCGGTACCGCGGACCAAGGTGAGGCCGCGCCGCAGGTCGACGTGCTGAGCGCGCGGGACGTCCCGTTGGGCGGGCCGAGAGCGATGACGGTACGGCGCACGCTGCCGCAGCGTGCCCGCACGCTGATCGGGGCCTGGTGTTTCGTCGACCACTACGGCCCCGACAACGTCGCCGACACGGACGGCATGGACGTCGGCCCCCATCCGCACACCGGCCTGCAGACCGTGAGCTGGCTGTTCAGCGGAGAGATCGAGCACCGCGACAGCATGGGCAGCCACGCGCTCGTACGGCCCGGTGAGCTGAACCTCATGACCGGCGGGTACGGCATCAGCCACACGGAAGTCTCCACCACCCGCACCACGATCCTGCACGGCGTCCAGTTGTGGGTGGCTCTGCCCGAAGAACACCGGCACACCGGCCGTGACTTCCGGCACTACGTCCCGAGCCCGGTCCGGGTAGGCGGGGCAGACATCAGAGTGTTCCTGGGATCCCTCGCCGGTGACACCTCTCCGGTACGGACGTTCACGCCCCTGCTCGGCGCCGAACTCGCCCTCGAGCCGCGCTCGACGACCACACTCCCGGTGGACGCCGCCTTCGAGTACGGCCTGCTCGTCGACCAGGGGGATGTCCGCATCGCCGGAACACTCCTGCGCCCGGCGGAACTGGGCTACCTCGGCACGGGAAACGACACGCTGACGCTGACGAACGAGACGGACACCCCCGCTCGGGCGGTGCTGCTCGGCGGGACGCCGTTCGAGGAGCAGATCGTCATGTGGTGGAACTTCATCGGCCGCAGCCACGAAGACATCGTCGAAGCCAGGGAAGCGTGGCAGAACGCATCCGACCGCTTCGGCACGGTCGACGGTTACGACGGCGACCGCCTTCCCGCGCCCGCACTGCCGAACGCCACCATCGCACCGCGCAAGAACCCGACGCGCCGCTGAAGGAGGCGACGGATGCCCCAACCCTACGAGTGATCGACTTCCGCAGCGTGATCGACTTTCGGAGTGAGCGGATGTCCTCCATCATCACGAGTGAGGGGCTTGACGGAGGGCTTCGGCAGGCCCGGCCCTCCGCCGTGGAGGCCGTCTCGGACCATCTGCCGGCACCCGGGAACGGGGCGACGGTCACCGGCTGCACCAGGGTCGACCAGGAACCAAAGACGATGGGGACTGACATGCGCCGTGAAGATCTCCCGGCCCCGCAGGCCGGGATCCTGCTCACGCACTTCCTCACCGTGGCCGACGTGGCCCGCTCGCGGGCCTTCTACACCGATGTGCTCGGCGGCGAAGTGGTTCTCGCCGAAAACCCGTGCATCGTCAAACTGGCCAACGCGTGGATCCTCATGAACCCTGGGGGCGGCCCGACCCCCGACAAGCCCGAAGTCACTTTGCATCCCCCCTCCGACCCCGGCACCGCGACCAGCTTCCTCAACATCCGCGTGGCTGACATCAACAGCTGTTATCAGGAGTGGAGCGACAAGGGCGCCCAATTCCTCACCCCGCCCATCGACCGCAAAGCGGAGCTGCGCTGCTACATGCGCGACCCCGACGGCTACCTCATCGAGGTCGGGCAGTCCACCGGCCTCCTTCAGGGCATCCTGGCCGACCCACCCGCCGGAAGCTGACCACGACGCCGAGAAGAAGAAACCAATCGCGGCCCGGCCGAGCAGTCCAGGACCAGAGGGCTACAAAAGCGCAAATGTCGGGAATCCGACGGACTCGTTCAGCTCCGCCCAGACCGTCTTGCCGCGCCGGGCGTGACGCGTGCCCCAGCGCTCGGTGAGTTGGGAGACCAGAAGCAGACCGCGCCCGCCCTCGTCGTAGACGCGGGCGCGGCGCTGGTGCGGGGTGGTACTGCTGGCGTCGGAGACCTCGCAGAGGAGGGCGCGGTCGTGGATGAGGCGCAGCTGGATGGGGGGCCTGCCGTAGCGGATGGCATTGGTGACCAGTTCGCTGACCACCAGTTCGGTGGTGAAGTCGAGTTCCTCCAGCCCCCAGGTGCTCAGCTGCTGGCAGACACTCGACCGGGCCCCGGCGACTGCGGCAGGGTCGGCTTCCAGGTCCCAGCTGGCGACCTGGCAGCTCCCGAGGGCGTGGGTGCGGGCCAGGAGCAGGGCCACGTCGTCGTCCGGGCGAACCCGCAGCAGGCTTTTGAGCACGGTGTCGCAGGTGGCCTCCAGGGAGGGAGCGGGTTGGGCGAGGGCCTGGCACAGCAGGGTGAGGCCGGTATCGATGTCGTGGTCGCGGGCTGCGATCAGACCGTCGGTGTAGAGGGCGAGGAGGCTGCCTTCGGGCAGGTCGACCTCCACGGCTTCGAACGGCAGGCCGCCCAGGCCGAGCGGCGGCCCCGGTGGCAGGTCGAGGATGTCGACGGTGCCGTCCCGGGTCACCACGGCAGGCAGCACGTGGCCCGCGCGGGCGAGGGTGCAGCGACTGCTGACGGGGTCGTAGACCGCGTACAGGCAGGTGGCGCCGATGGTCCCGCCGGCTTGGGCGTCCGGGCCGGTGGAGGCTTCTGCGGACACGCGGAGGACGACGTCGTCCAGGTGCGTGAGGAGTTCGTCGGGCGGCAGGTCGATGTCGGCCAGGGTGCGTACGGCGGTCCGGAGCCGGCCCATGGTGGCGGCCGCGTGGATGCCGTGGCCGACCACGTCGCCCACCACCAGGGCGACTCGGGCTCCCGACAGCGGGATGACGTCGTACCAGTCGCCGCCTACGCCGGCCTCGACGCCGGCGGGCAGGTAGCGGCAGGCGACCTCCACGGCGGACTGCTGTGGCGTACGCGACGGGAGCAGGCTGCGCTGGAGGCTGAGGGCGGTGGCGCGGGCGTGGGTGTAGCGGCGGGCGTTGTCGACGGCGACGGCTGCCCTGGCGGTGATCTCCTGTGCGAGGAGCAGATCCTCGTCGTCGTAGAGGCTGGGATTGCGGTGGCGGGAGAACTGCGCGACGCCCAGGACGGTGCCGCGGGCGCGCAGGGGAACGACCAGCAGAGAGTGGGTCTGGTGGGCGTCGATGCCGCGGCTGGGTCCCAGGTTCGCCGCCGAACGGTCGGGAAGCCCGTCGAAGTGGTGCCGTGAAGGCTGTCCAGTGGTCAGGGCGCGGTCGGGCGGCGATCCGTCCGGGTAGGTGTGGAGCTGCTGCTGCTCGATCGTCGCTTCCGGGCAGCCCTCGGTCACTGACCGCTGGGCGAACCGGCGCAGTACCAGCGATTTCTCCTCCGGGGTGTCGTGTCCGTGAATCGCGGAGTCGAGCAGGTCGACGGTGGCGAGGTCGGCGAAGTGCTCGGCGGCGAGGTCAGCCAGTTCCTGCGTCGTGCGGGTGATGTCCAGGGTGGTGCCGATGCGCATGCCGGCCTGGTTCACCATCGACAGCCGCCACCGCAGCCGGAGGTCCCGCTCTTCCTGGAACGCCGTGACGCCCTGCTCGGAGGCTCGGTCCACGTATTCGGTCGTCGTCGCGGTCAGTTTGCGTGCCGCCGCGCTGATCAGCTCGGCGTCGCTCGTCAGTCGCGGCAACTCTTCGAGCAGCCTGTCGAGAGCTATGCCCTGTGCGAGCCGGTGGGCCCGCAGCATCGCGCTGAGGGGTATCCCGCGCCGGGCCAGCCAACGCACGTGTTCGACGTCGGCGACGGGCGGAGCGATCCGGCTCGGCTCGATGCCGTGCTCGAAGCCGGTCAAAACGCGGTTCACGTGCCCGGTGATGTTCTCCGATGTCATGCGGGCGATGTCCGGGTCTTCCGACAGCTCAGGGACTTCACGCCGCAGGCACCGCAACACGTCGGCGATCAGCCTGTCCGCGCTCAGGCTGATCTCATGCGCGACACGGGACACAAGGCTGTCCGCGGTGAGGTCCACAAGAAAGACGTTACGCCGAACAGGCGAGTACGCATCGCGGGGAAGCGGACGAAGCGGGGCGCCTTGGCGACCATGCTGCTGCCCTGCCGCCGGTCGCTGGGTGCGCACGGCTACGGCCTCGTACGACCGCTCCTCGGCCGCCCCGTCCAGGTCGACCGCGAGACCCCCGCTCTCGGCTACCCGGCGTGTACTCCAGCTTTCTGCGCCACGCCGAGGCAGCCTCGGCCCGCTCGGGTGTGCGTCTCTCGCCCGATGATTGCCGACGGTCACGACGGCGTCGGGCTGATGGCACAGTTGTCAGCCCCCTTTGCGAACCCTTCGGCGAGCGCTCAGCAGCACCCGCAGCGACCTCACCAGCGGCGGCCTCGCCGAGCCGCGCAGCAACTTGGCACCACGCGCCAGCGCGGCATCAGCGGTCAGCAACTCGACCTCGACCAGCGCGTCCATCAGCGGGCGGTAAGGAGCTGGAGCCAGGGCGGACAATTCCCTGGCCGCCTCCAACGTCGTACGGGCCTGCCTGACTTCATGGCCCACCAGCTCCCGCACACCCGCGACTTCGCGGCCTGCCGCCAAATCTTCCAGCTTGACGGAGAAGCGTTCCAGAGTGTTCGCCGGGATGCCCAGCCGTCCCTCCCGCAGGTCCTCGGCGAGGTCGTTGACGAAATCCATCCGCTGGCTGCCGTCGATAAACGCCCGGCACGCCGTCCGATACGGCCCGTCGTCGCCCCCCGGCCCCAGCAGGGCGCCGACCAGCATGAACGCCGGCAGTGAATAGGCATCCACATAGGCCTGGTAGTCCGCCTCGTCGAGGAATCCGGTGAACTCCAGCTCAGCTGTCGCGGTGGACAGATAGTCTTCTACGGGCCTTCGAAGCCGCGGGTGGGCCGCAATGGTGTGAGCCAGCGTGCGGAGCAGCGGATCACCGCTCACTCCCGTGTCCAGCACCTGACGCACCTGCTGTTCCCAAGACGCCCACCCTGCGGCTCGCTGCGCCTTTGGACCGGTGTCCAGAAGGTTGTCCCCGTGGTGCATCACGGCTGTCGCCGCGACCACATGGGGCAGCATCGGCCGTGGTAGCAGCAGCTGAACCGCCAGGTACGAGGTACGGCGGAAGCGCGACACCAGCCGACGCTGAGCGTCGTAGTCCCTTCGCAACGCCGGTTCCTTGATCCCGGCTGCGTCCAGGCTCTCTTTCCACGCGTTCATGCCTTGATCGTATGCGTGCCCCCTTGACCTCATGGAGGCAGTGGCTCTGGGGGCCCGGCTGTGCCGGGCCCCCTTCTTCTGACAGCGGGACAGGATGTGAACCTTCGCCCTCAGGGGCTCAGTGCCCGCATCACGCCGGGTCGAGCGCCCCCGGCTGCCGCGGTCCTGCCGCCTGGCCGATGCGCGGATCGATGGGGCGGCCGACAAAGACCGGGGCGTCCGACTGGTAGAAGATGTCGATGTCGGCCTCCTCGCCACCGACGATCAGCGTGTCCCAGGCGCCGCTCTCCTGCAGGGCCCGCAGGGTCGACGGAGCAAGGGTGGACAGGTGGCTGCGCAGTTCCTCGTCGCTGGGCATTCCGGGGAGGCGGGGGGCGAGGCGCTCACGGATCGCACTCATCCGGTCCAGCAAGAGGTCCAGATCAGACCGCTCGGCGTCGGATTCGGCGACGGCCCGGTCCCCTTCCATGCTGTCGGCGATGATGTCCTTGATGGCGCGGGTCACGCCTCGTTCGTCGGTGGTGACCATGGCGTTCCAGGCCCGGCTCTTGTGCCGGTACTGGAGCATGGACATCGCCGCCTCGTGCCGGATGAAGTCGGCGTCGCGCAGCGGACGGCCCTGCCAGACCCGGCTGAGGGAGCGGGAGAGGGAGACAGCCGAGGCGAGGCCGCTGTTGAGGCCGCGCCCGGGCCAGAAGTGGATGGCGTTGGCCGCGTCGCCCAGCAGGAAGCCGTAAGTGCCGGTGCTCGTGGCGGTAGGGCGGCTGAGCTGGGCCGTGAACCGGGGGCGCTGCACCATGTCCAGCCGGAACGAGGTGATGGCGCTGAGATCGTCCTCGGGGACGCCGAACAACCTCAGGCCCTCCTGGATCTGCTTCCACAGCGGCGAGCTGCGCAGCAGGGCGGGCAGGAACAGGGTCCCATGGGTCGGGCAGACGAACTCGTTGTCCTCGTGGCGGCTCATCAGGCAGGGCCGCGCCGCCACGCACTCCTCGAAGACCTGCCGGACCGGGTCGATGCCGATCACGTTGCCGGCCTCCTCGCGGGTCAGCCTCATGTTGAGGAACCCCTCGCCACGCAGCGAGTTGAGCAGGAACCGGTTCTGCGCCACGGTCAACAGGACGCTCATGGGGTCCGAGAGCTGGGACTTGACCCGCAGTCCCAGCACCAGGTCCTGAAGGTGCTCCCCGTCGAGGGAGTAGATCGAGGAGTCGGCCGCACCGAAACGGTCCGCGAAGTGCTCCCGGGTGCGCGACCGGCCGCCTTCGCTGATCACCAGGACGTGTTCCTGGGAGAGCCGCTGCTGCTGCTCCGACGGATCGAATCGCTTCGGCACCAGGCGGATCGCGGACTTGGCGTTGGCCAGTTCCAGCAGCTTGTCCTCGATGTAGGCGATCCGGATGTTGCGGGGCGGGCGGCCGTCCACGGAGTCCGGTCCCAGGGGCCACATCTCGGAGAATCCGCCCGCGTCGAACAGCGCCGACTGCATCTCCTCGGTGAGCGCGAGGTACTGACGGCTCTGGACGGTGACGACCTGCTGGCGGCGGACGTTGCCCTGGGTCTCGTCCTTCCAGACCACGGTGGAGCCGTTCTTGATCCACCGGCCGTCGTAGACGGTGATGGACGCCTTCCCCGGCAGGGCGTTCTCCAGCAGCAGGGCGAAGGCGAGGCCGACCGGACCTCCTCCGGACACCGTGACCCGCAGCTCGCCCGGGTTCGCCGAGGCATTGGCGCGGGGCAGTTCGAGCTGGGAGAGGTCCAGGACCGTCTCCAGGGCCTCCTGCGTCTCGAACAGGAAGGTCTCGTCGCCGATGCGTATGGAGTCACCGGGCACGAGCACGTGACGGGTGACGGGCTGGTCGTTGACGAAGGTTCCGTTCTTGCTGCGGTCGTAGAGGACGAACGCGCCGTCCTCCGCCACAATCTCGGTGTGCAGACGGGAGGCGCTGACGCTGACGATGATCACGTCGTTGTCGCTCTTGCGTCCGAATCGCAGCGGAGCGTTGCCCAGAACCACGCTCTGACCGGCGAAGGGACCCGTGCGTCCCACGATGACCGACGACACAGAAACTCCTTGCGAAAGTCTCGGATGCGGGGAGAGGAACCGCACCCTGCGGTTGGTCCGCCACGAGGGTGAGAGTGGTTCGTCACTCCCACAGAACTCCGGTCCAGCGAGGCTCACTTGACCGGTATTGTCCGAGTCGGCCCGGCAGCGGTCCAACTCGTACTGATTGAAGTATGACCGACGCGCGGGGATGACTCTGCTGCGCGGCACCGACCTTGACGCCCGGTTGGCTAACCGCCCGTCGTCGAGGCGCATGTCACCGAGAACGACACCGAGTTGGACACCGTCTCGAACGGTGAGCGGATCTCCACGGCCATCTGGCTGCGGAGTGTTCCGCTCTGCGCATACGTCGACAGCCGCACCGTCTCCTGATGGGTGCGGGGGCCGCCTTCCGGGAACGCCAGCGTCCGCCACTGCCGGTCGATCACGGACCCGTTCGTCGAGACCCACCGGTACGAGAACTGGAAGGGCAACTCGGACACTTTGAAGGTCGCGGTGAACCAGGGAGCCTGCGAGTCCGCCGGGGGACAGTCTCCGACGTATGTGGTCGCGCCCCCGGTCACGGTGACCGAGACGGGCTGCTCGGCAGTGTCGCCGCCGCCGAGCGCATAGCCCAGGCCGCCTACGAGCAGCGCGAGCACGGCCGCTCCCGCCGCGGTCAGGTACCCGATGCGCCGTTTGCGCCTCGTGGGGCCGTGACCGGACTCTTCGGCGCCCTCGAGCTCGAGCGCCGCAGAAACGGCCGTGGGTACGGGCCCTGATACCGGGCCTGCCAATACGGTGGGCGACTCGGCGATGCCCGGGGCCGAGGCGGCCTCCGGCGCGGGACGTGGCGGGGCGGGAGAAGCGGGGACGTCAGGGACGCCGGGGACGCCGGGGCTGTCCACGGTGGGCAGGGAGGCGGCGCCGACGGACGAGCGGGCGCCCAGAGCGGCCGTCTCGGCGGTGGCCGCCGGTACGGCACCGGGAAGCGAGGGCTGTGCCGGGGCGGTGGGGGCGTCGGGGTGTGCCGGGGCCGTGGGTATGTCGACCGTGGCGGTGGGTGTGTCGGCCGTGGCGGTAGGTGTGTCGACCGTGGCGGTAGGTGTGTCGACCGTGGCGGTAGGTGTGTCGACCGTGCCCGCCGTCTTTGTTTCCGGCGCGGTGGAGGCGTGGGCGGTGTCCGCCGACGCCCCGGAAGCCGCAGGTCCCTTTGCTGTGGGGGCCTCGACTGTCGCCGCCATGTCCCTGGCGTCCATGGCGCTTTCCGGGACAGACGATGACGCCGAGACGGTCGGCGCCCCGGCCGTGGCCATCGGTGCGGTCTCCCCGAGCGGGGACTCGGCGGTGGGCAGCTCTTCGGTGGCCGGTGCGGGCAGCGGGGCGGACAGCGTGGCCGTGCCGGCGCCGGAGACGCCGTCAGCAGCACCAGTCAGGCGCAGCTCCTGCTCGGCCTGTTCGACCGACATCCGATCGTGGGGGTCCTTGCGCATCAGGCCTTCGATGACGGACACGAGGGGTCCGGCCCTGTGCGGCGGGGGCAACTCGTCGTCGACGATGGCACGCAGAGTGCTCAGCGGGCTGGTCCGGCGGAAGGGCGAACGGCCCTGGACGGCCGTGTAGAGCAACGCTCCGAGGGACCACAGGTCCGACGCGGGGCCGGGGTTCTGGCCCAGTGCCCGCTCCGGCGCCAGGTACTCGGGAGAGCCGACGAGCTCACCGGTCATCGTCAGCGCGGAATCCCCCTCCACGGTGGCGATGCCGAAGTCGGTGAGCACCACCCTGCCGTCGTCTGCGAGCAGGACGTTGGCGGGTTTCACGTCGCGGTGCAGCACTCCGGCGCCATGCGCCGCGCGCAGCGCGGCCAGTACCTCCGCACCTATGCGCGCGGCCTCCCGCGGTGTGAGGGCACCCTGGGAGCCGATCACGTCGGCCAGAGACCGGCCGCGGACGAACTCCATGACGATCCAGGGTCGGCCGTCGTCGGTGGCGACGTCGTGGACGGTCACCACACCGCGAGCACTGATGCGCGCCGCCGCCCAGGCCTCCCGCTCCAAGCGGGTGTACATCCGCTCGACCTGCGCTACGGCCAGTCCGACGGGAGCGCGTACCTCCTTGACGGCGACCTCGCGCTGCAGTACCTCGTCGCGGGCGCGCCATACGGTGCCCATACCGCCCTCGCCGAGAACGGACAGCAAGCGGTAGCGACCGGCGACCAGCCGTTCGGCACCCGCGTCCGACGACGACGTGTTCTGCTGTGGCATGAGGGCCGTACTCCCTGTCCATTGCGAACGGCCGAGGAGTGGCGACGCCCCCGTCCGATCCGTGGCCTGACGGGGCGTGGTCCCTTCGGTTCGGTCACGGCCGGACGTCCCGCCGGAGTTCACCTCCCGCCCCGGTCTACGGCGCGGACGGACCGGCGACGCACCGCGCCGCCGGCCGCGAAGGACACAGCCCCTGGACAGTATGGTCAAACACCTGATGTTTCGTGAAGTGCGGACCTGGGTGCGGGCTCGTCCTACCGCTCGCTGTGAGGAAGTTGTGACGTCGCGGTGGTCATGCCGTCGACTTTTTTTGTCCGGCCGTCAGAGGCTCAGCGCGTCGTCGTCAGACGTTCAGCGCGTCGATGAGGGCTTTGGTGACGTCCTCGGTGGTGGCGATGCCGCCGACGTCGCGGGTGAGGATGCCCGCGGCGGTCGTGGCCTCGATCGCCTTGTTCAGGCGGGCCGCCTGGTCGGGCAGGCCGAAGTGCTCCAGCATCAACGCCGCGCTGCCGACCGCGCCGATCGGGTTGGCCAGACCCTGGCCCGCGATGTCCGGCGCGGAGCCGTGGACCGGCTCGAACATGCTGGGGAAGCGGCGCTCGGGGTTGAGGTTGGCGCTGGCGGCAAGCCCCAGGCTGCCGGCCAGCGCGCTGCCGAGGTCGGAGAGGATGTCCGCGTTGAGGTTGGAGGCGACGACGACCGACAGGTCCTCCGGGCGCAGGACGAACTTGGCGGACATCGCGTCGACCAGGACGCTCTCGGTCTCCACGTCCGGGTAGTCGGCGGCGACCCGCTTGAACACGTCGTCCCACAGGACCATGCCGTACTGCTGGGCGTTGCTCTTGGTGACCGAGGAGACCTTGGGGCGGGTGCGGGTGCGGGCCAGGTCGAAGGCGAAGCGCATGATGCGTTCGCAGCCGACTTCGGTGAACAGGGACGACTGGATGGCGACTTCGCCGCCCTGCCCGCGGCCGGAGAGGTTGCGGCCGCCGAGGCCCGCGTACTCCCCCTCGCTGTTCTCGCGGACGACCACCCAGTCCAGCTCGGTGTCGTCGGCCTTGCGCAGCGGGCTGGTGACGCCGGGCAGGAAGTGCACGGGACGGACGTTGGCCCACTGGTCGAAGTTCTGGCAGATCTTCAGGCGCAGGCCCCACAGGCTGATGTGGTCGGGGACGGTGGGCCAGCCGACGGCACCGAAGTAGATGGCGTCGAAGTCCTTCAGGCGGTCCAGGCCGTCGTCGTCGATCATCTTGCCGGTGCGCTCGTAGAACTCGCAGCCCCAGGGGAACTCCTCCCAGGTGAACGCGAAGGCCCCGTGCGAGCCTTCGGCCAGGGCGTCCAGGACGGCACGCCCGGCGGCGACGACCTCCTTGCCCACGCCGTCGGCAGGGATGGCGGCGATACGGAACGTGCGGGGTGCGGTCATGGGGGCCTCCGGCTCGCTGTGGTGCGGTCGATTCGAGTCAACACAGCGGCGTCGGGGCGCGTCCAAGACCTGCTTTCGATACGACCCATAGGCCCGGCCGATCGGTTCGTCGTCAGGCGTCCCGTGCCCGGCGCTGGGCCAAGGACCTGGTGAGGGTGAGGAAGGCGCGGGCCGCGGGGGTGAGATGCGCGGGCAGGCTGACCATCGCCACGTGGAGGTGGGCGGTCGGCGCGATGGGTGCCACCGCGGCACCGCAGCGCCGGGCGAGCCTGGTCCAGGAGGACGGCAGGACGGCGACGCCCACGCCGGTGAGGACCAGGGGCAGGATGGACGTCCTGTGGTCGACGACCGTCACGATCTGGGTGCCGGTGCCGCCCGTGGTGATGTCGTCGACGATGCTGCGCATCAGGCTGCCTGTACGCGACGCGATGAGTTTCTGTCCGGCGAGGTCCTCGGGCCTGATCGTGACCCCGTCCTCGATGGCCCCGCCGGGCGCCGCGACGACCACGAACGGCTGGTCCTCGACGTGCAGGACGTCCAGCCCGGAGAGTTGCAAGGGGCTCGCCGAGCCCAGCAGCCCCAGTTCGCAGGCACCGCTGCGAACCAGGGAGATGACCTCGTCCGGGGTGAACGCGGCCTGGGTGCTCACCGTCACGGACGGATGCAGCTCGGCGAAGCGATGGATGAGGGTGGTCAGCGGTTCGATGCCCGGGGAGGGCATGGTGGCGACCTCGACCGTGCCGCCGTGCAGCCCGGCGAGCGCGGCGGCGGTGTCGCGTACGGCGGCCAGGTCCCGCAGGACGCGCCGGCTCGGCTCCAGCAGTTCCGCACCGGCCTCGCTCAGTACGACGCCCCGGCCCACCCGGTGGAAGAGGGCCACCCCGAGGTCGGCCTCCAGGTTCGCCATGGCCTGCGACAGCGAGGGCTGTGCCACGTGGAGCGCGGCCGCCGCCTTGCTGAACCCGCCGTGCTCGACGATGGCCAGGAAGTACTCCAGCTGCCGGGCGTCCACGGCGCCGCCTCCCGGTCGTAGCGTCGATCGATAGGCTCAACCTACCTTTCCGGCGACAGCGGGCCGCTGAGGGGCACCTCATGGTCACCGGAGCCGATCCAGCGCTCGGCAACGGTCCGTCCGCACTGGGTGAGCAGGCGGGCGGACAGCTCGCTGTCGTTCGCGCAGTCCTGGTCGGTCAGGTCCGTCAGGGCCTGGACGGAGCGGAAGTGGGCGGCCGTCCGGTCGGCGGGCAGCGTGCAACGGCCGGCCACGGCGTGCACCGCCCTCCCCTGCTGCCGGGCCCGACGAGCCGGCGCGACCGGCAGCTTGCCCGACAGGGACTGCTCGCCGAGGCTCCCTTCGCCGGTCACGACGAACTTGAACTTGTCCGGAGCCACCAGGATGGAGACCATCAGGGCTTCACCTCGGCCGGCATCGGAGCGGCGGCGCTCACGGCGTCCCTGTGCCTGGACGCGGGGACTTCGTGGCCGGCCTGGGCGGCGGGCGGCAGAACAGCCGCCCGGACTTCTTCGAGCTCGGTGACCGGTGGCAGATCTCCGGCCTTGCCGGACAGCACCGCGCGGGCCCTCGCCAGGTCCAGGTTGTTCTCCCACCTGGCGATGAACAGGGTGGCGACGGCATTGCCGGAGAAGTTCACCATGGCCCGGCACTCCGACATGAACTTGTCGATGCCGAAGACGAGCATGATGCCGGCCGCCGGGACCGTACCGACCGTGGACAGGGTCGCGGTGAGGGCGATGAAGCCGCCGCCGGCGACGCCCGCGGCGCCCTTGGAGGTCAGCAGCATGACAGCGAGCAGGCCGAGTTGCTGGGTGACCGACAGGGGCGTGTCGGTGGCCTGCGCGATGTAGAGGGTGGCGAGGGAGAGGTAGATCGCCGCGCCGTCGAGGTTGAAGCTGTAGCCGGTCGGCACGACCAGTCCGACCGTGGACCGCTCGACGCCCATGTGCTGCAGCTTGCGCATCAGCCCCGGCAGCGCGGGCTCGGCGGTGGAGGTGCCCAGGATCAGGAAGTACTCCTCCTTGAAGTAGCGGAAGAGCTGGAAGATGTTCAGCTTCACGTACGCGGCGAGCACACCTCCCAGCACCACCACGACGAACAGGGCGGAGGTGACGTAGAAGAGCAGGATCAGCGAGCCGAGACTGGTCAGCGTGGACAGGCCGAACTTCCCGATGGCGTACGCCATCGCGCCGAAGGCGCCGAGCGGCGCGGCCTTCATGACGAAGGACAGCACCTTGAACACGACCTCGGTGAGGCGGTTGACGCCGGCGATGATCGGTTCGCCCACCGCGCCGACCGACTTCAGCGCGATACCGAAGATCGCCGCCAGAAAGATGACCTGGAGGATGTCGCCCTCGACGAACGGGCCGAAGAAACTGTCCGGCACGATGTGGGTGAGGAACTCCCACCAGTGCTGGCTCTCGCCCTTCGCGATGTAGTCCCCCGCGTCGCCCGACGTGTGAAGGGTGGCCGGATCGGCGTGCACACCGTCACCGAGACGGAAGATGTTCATGGCCACCAGGCCCGTCGCCATGGCGACGATCGTGCCGACCTGGAAGTAGGTCAGTGCCTTGATACCGGTGAGCCCGACCTGCTTCAGGTTCGCGACTCCGGCGATGCCGCCGATGATCGTCAGGAACACGATCGGCCCGATCAGCATCTTCATCGCGGTGATGAACGTCGTGCCGATCGGCTCCATGGACGTGGCCAGGTCCGGCCACCGCCAGCCCAGGACGATGCCGATCACGATCGCCACCAGCACCTGCACGTACAACTGCCGGTACCACGGCTTGGCCGCGATGCGCGCGGCTTGTTCGGCTCGCTCGTTGCCCGGAGTTTGCGTCATTGCGGCCTCCCTGATCGCGCGACACCGAGCCCGATCGGTACGCGCCAGCTTGCGCCACAGTGAACCGGCCCCCGTGTGAAGCGGTCCACGACCAAAAATCGATGCCCCGTATAGGCGCGGCCTATCTGTTCTTTGCCGGAAGCCCGAGGCAGCCCGAGAGCCCCTTCACGTGGGCGAAGGGGATCTCAGCCACGGCAGGGAACCTCACCTCGAGCAGACCCGTCGCCCCTGCCTGTGCCGTGAGCACTGCTGGGGACCGGGCGGGAGGTTTCGTACGAGGGGGCTGCGGGGCGTCAGGCAGCGCCGCCGCGACGGCTCCTGAGCCACCACACCGCGCCGCCGATCGCGAGGACGGCGATGCCGATACCGACGGGCACGGCGACGGACATACCGTCGTCGTCCGATTCCTTCGCCACCGGCTTCGCGGACGCCGACGGCGCCCCGGAGGTGGGCTCGCCCGAGCCGGTGCTGGGCGAAGGCGAAGGCGAGGGCGAGGGCGAGGCCGTCGTCGTCTGTCCGGTGGGGCTGGGGCTGACGGGTTCGGCGCCGGGGGCGGCGGGCTTCAGCTCCAGGCGGGGTGCCGGATGGCCGTGGCCGTCCTCGCTCACCTCTTCGTCCAACTCGATCCAGCGGTCGACCTGGCCGTCGCTGTAGGTCTGCAGGGTCTTGAAGTCCAGCACCTTGACGTCGGGCAACTGCCGTACGGTGACGACGTACTCGGCGTCCTCGCCCACCGCGAGCTTCGGCCCGGACACGATGTACCCCCGGTTGGTGGGCGCGAGCTTCCAGCCCTTGGGCCCTTCCTTGTAGGAGATGTCCTGCGGGGTGATGCCTTCGGGCAGGATCACCTCCAGCTTGCTGATCCCCGCGGAGCCGGACTCCGACTCCGCGGTGAAGGTCAGCGCGACATTCTGGTCGAGGGCACGGGCGCCCTCCGCCTCGACCTCCGTATGGGCGGCCGCCGGTCCGGCGGTGGCGACGGCGACCGCGAGCGCGACCGCGGTGAGGACGCCGGAACGGCGAAGACTGAACGGCGATGTGAGGCGCGACACTTGTGGCTCCCTTGTGCACTGACTGTGGTCGGTGAATTCAAGCGCAGGCAAAGACTCGGAGCCAGGTGTGAGCGCATGCGCCGCCTTCACACCTCTGTGCCCCGCTTGTCACCCTCCCGGTGCACGCACTACTGTCACGACGCCTTGGTGCACGGGAAATCCGGTGTGATACCGGTGCGGCCCTCGCCACTGTGATCGGGAAGTCCGGCTCCAGCCCTCGCGGGCAGCCACTGGGTCCTCGGACCCGGGAAGGCGGAGTACGGGCGGTGGTACCCGTCAGCCAGGAGACCGGCCAAGGCGCGTCAACCATCCACGAGGTGCTGGAGAGGGTCTGCTGAGCCATGCACATAGCCGAGGGTTTTCTGCCCCCTGCGCACGCGGTCGCCTGGAGCATCGCGTCAGCGCCATTCGTCGTCCACGGAGTACGGTCCCTCACCCGTGAGGTCAGAGAGCATCCCGAGAGCACCCTGCTCCTGGGCGCCTCCGGAGCCTTCACGTTCGTCCTGTCCGCGCTGAAGCTGCCCTCCGTGACCGGGAGTTGCTCGCATCCCACCGGCACGGGGCTCGGCGCCATCCTGTTCCGGCCGCCGATCATGGCGGTGCTGGGCACCATCACCCTGCTCTTCCAGGCGCTGCTGCTCGCGCACGGCGGCCTGACCACACTCGGCGCCAACGTCTTCTCGATGGCGATCGTCGGGCCCTGGGCCGGGTACGCGATCTACCGGCTGTTGCGGCGGTTCGACGTGCCGCTGATGGTCGCGGTGTTCTTCGGCGCGTTCGTGGCCGACCTGTCCACGTACTGCGTCACCAGCGCGCAGCTGGCGCTCGCGTTCCCCGACCCGAGCAGCGGGTTCCTGGGCGCGCTCGGCAAGTTCGGCTCCATCTTCGCGGTCACCCAGATCCCGCTGGCGGTGAGCGAGGGGCTGCTGACGGTGCTGGTGATGCGGCTGCTGGTGCAGTCCAGCAAGGGTGAGCTGACCCGGCTCGGGGTCCTGCTGGCCGGCAAGAAGACCGAGGCGGTGGCCCGATGAGCAGAAACACGAAGATCAACGCCTTGCTGCTGCTCGTCGTGGCCGCGCTCGCCGTACTGCCGCTGGTCCTCGGCCTCGGCGACCACAAGGAGGAGCCGTTCGTCGGCGCCGACGCCGAGGCGGAGACGGCGATCACCGAGATCGATCCGGACTACGAGCCCTGGTTCTCGCCCCTGTACGAACCGCCGTCCGGCGAGATCGAGTCGGCGCTGTTCGCCCTCCAGGCCGCGATCGGTGCGGGCGTCCTCGCCTACTACTTCGGTGTGCGCCGCGGGCGGCGCCAGGGCGAGTTGCGAGCCCGGGCTCACGAAGGAACGGCCCCTGCCGGGACGGACTCGCAGACCACCGGGGAATCCACGGCGGGGCGGGCCTGAGACCCGTGCTGCCGATCGACGCGGCGGCGCACAGCAGCCACTGGCGCCGCCGCCACCCCGTGGACAAAGCCGTGCTCGGGCTGGGGCTCACCCTGCTCGCGATCTCCCTGCCTCCCTGGCCGGGAGCCCCCCTCGTGCTCGTCACGGCCCTCACCGTGCTGCTCGGCCCGGCGGGCGTACCCTGGCGCCGGCTCTGGCGCGCCTACCGCGTTCCGCTCGGCTTCTGCGTGACCGGAGCGGTCACGCTGCTCGTGCAGGTCGGCGGCCCGGACGGGTTCGTGACCCTGGCCGACGGGGGGCCGGTGCGCGCCGGAAAACTGCTGCTGCGCACCTCGGCCGCCTCGCTCGGCGTGCTGCTGTTCGCGTTCACCACGCCGATGTCCGACCTGCTGCCGCGCCTGGTGCGGGCCGGGGTGCCCGCGCCCGTGGTCGACGTGGCACTGGTGACGTACCGGATGAGCTTCCTGCTCCTGGACTCCGTGCGCCGGATCCGGGACGCGCAGGCCGCCCGGCTCGGGCACACCACACGGGCCGCCACCTGGCGCTCCCTGGCCGGGCTCGGCGCCACCGCGTTCGTCCGGGCCTTCGACCGGGCGACGCGGCTGCAGGCCGGGCTCGCCGGACGCGGCTACGACGGCACTCTGCGCGTCCTGGTGCCCGAGGCCCGTGTCTCCGTCCGCTTCACGGCCGCGAGTCTCGCGCTGCTCGCAGCCGTGGCCGTACTCACCTTCGTACTCGAAAGGCCGCCGGCATGAGCGAGCCCGCCCTCGTCGCACTCTGCGGCGCGTCCTTCGCGTACGAGGACGGGCCGCCCGTGCTCGACGGCCTCGACTTCGAGGTGCCGGAAGGACGCGCACTGGCTCTGCTCGGCCGCAACGGCAGTGGCAAGACCACGCTGATGCGGCTGCTCAGCGGCGGACTGCGGCCGCGCACCGGCCAGTTGACCGTCGAGGGCCGCCCGGTCCGTTACGACCGCAAGGGCCTGACGCGGCTGCGGACCACGGTCCAGCTGGTGGTGCAGGACCCGGACGACCAGTTGTTCGCCGCGTCCGTCGCCCAGGACGTGTCCTTCGGGCCGCTGAACCTCGGCCTGCCCGACCCCGAGGTACGGGCGCGGGTCGACGAGGCGCTCGCCGCCCTGGACATCACCGCCCTGGCCGACCGGCCCACGCATCTGCTCTCGTACGGGCAGCGCAAGCGGACCGCGATCGCGGGTGCCGTCGCGATGCGGCCGCGCGTGCTGATCCTCGACGAGCCGACCGCGGGGCTCGATCCCGACGGTCAGGAGCGGCTGCTCGCCACCCTCGACGCCCTCCGTAGGAGCGGCACCACCGTGGTGATGGCCACGCACGACGTGGACCTCGCCCTGCGCTGGGCCGACGACGCGGCGCTGCTCACCCCGTCCGGTGTACACATGGGACTCGCGGCCACGACACTGGCCCGCACGGATCTCCTCCAGCAGGCGGGGCTCCGGCTGCCGTGGGGCATCGCCGCGGCGCAACTGCTGCGTGCGCGGGGACAGTTGGACGACGCGGAACCCGGTCCGCGCACGGCGGACGAGCTGGCCGCCCTGGCCGTGGCACAGACCACGCCACGGATACCGGCCGAGGGCTGACGCGCCGCGGGCACGGCCGGTCGTGGTGGACGAAAGGAGATGCCCGCCGCGGCCGGCGACAACGTCGCAGATGGGCGTGCCAAGCCCCGCGTCCGCGGCATGATCCGCCGGACAGGCCCTAGGGGGTGGGTGTCGTCAGGGCGACCGGTCGCGGGCCAGCGTGCCCAGCACCCGGATGTGCGGGCGGCCGTCGCCCGCCGGATGGCTCACCGCGACGCGGACCCCGTAGACCTCGGCGATCAGTTCCTCGGTGAGCACGTCGCCCGGCGTGCCCGCGGCGACGACCCGCCCCCGCCCGAGGACGACCACCTGGTCGCAGTACATCGCGGCGAGGTTGAGATCGTGCAGGGCCACCACGGAGGTGACGGGCAGAGCGGAGACCAGGTCGAGGACGTCGAGCTGGTGCTGGAGGTCGAGGTGGTTGGTGGGCTCGTCCAGGAGAAGTTCGCGCGGCTCCTGGGCGAGGGCGCGGGCGATCTGGACGCGTTGGCGTTCGCCCCCGGACAGGGTGTGCCAGGGCTGGTCGGGGCGGTCGGCCAGGCCGGTGCGGTCGAGTGCGGACCGTACGGCGTCCTCGTCGGCCGGGGTCGGCGGGATCCAGGCACGCCGGTGCGGGACGCGCCCGAGTCGTACGACCTCGGCGACGCTCAACTCGACCTGCGTGTCGGCCTGTTGTTCGACGACGGCGACGCGTCGGGCAATGTCCTTGCGGCGCAGCTCGGCCAGGGGACGGCCGTCCAGGGTGACCACTCCGGAGGCCGGCGCCAGGACGCCGCACAGCAGGCGCAACAGGGTGGACTTGCCGGAGCCGTTGGGGCCGAGCAGGCCGGTCATGGCTCCGGGGGCGGGCGTGAGGCCGACACCGTCGAGGATGAGCCGGCCGCCCGCGGTGCGGGAGACGCGATCAGCGCTGAGGGTCATGGTGCGCTCCTCACGGACCGGTGTGTGCGGTAGAGGACGGCGACGAAGGCGGGGACGCCGACGAGGGAGGTCATGACACCCACCGGGATCTCCAGCGGTTCGAAGAGGGTGCGGGCCAGCGTGTCGATCCACACCAGGAAGACCGCGCCGCCCAGCGCGGTGGCGGGCAGCAGCCGCCCGTGCCCGGGGCCGACCAGGGCCCGGGCGGCGTGCGGGAGCACCAGGCCGACGAAGCCTATGGCGCCGGCGCTGCTCACCAGGGCCGCGGTGAGCAGAGCGGTGACACTGAGCAGGACCAGGCGCGTGCGGGCGACCTGGACGCCGAGCGTGGCCGCCGCGTCCTGCCCGAAGGCGAAGGCGTCCAGCGTCCTGCCGTACCCGAGGCAGACGGCCAGGACGAGCAGCAGCACGGCCAGGCACAGCCACACGTCGGTCCAGCCGGCCCCGCTGAGCGAGCCGAGCAGCCAGAACAGCACGGCACGGGTGGTGTCGGCGTCGGCCGAGGTGACCACGACGAAGGAGGTGAGCGCCGAGAACAACTGCATCGCGGCGACGCCGGAGAGCACGACCCGGTCGGTCGTCCCGCCGAGGGTGTGGGCCAGCAGGAGCATCAGCGCGAACGAGCACAGCGCGCCGACGAAGGCCCCGCCGGACAGGGACAGCGCCCCGCCGCCCGCGCCGAGCACGACCACGAGGACGGCCCCGGTCGACGCCCCGGAGGACACGCCGAGGACGAAGGGGTCGGCGAGCGGGTTGCGCAGCAGGGACTGCATCACCGCGCCGCACAGGGCGAGTCCGGCCCCGCACACCGCGGCGAGCAGGGTGCGGGGCAGACGCAGGTTCCAGATGATGCCGTCGCGGATCGGGGTGAGGCCGGAGGCGTCGCCGCCGAGGTGGGAGACGAGGACCGACCACACATCTGCGACGCCTATGTCGGCCGGGCCGATGGTGAGGGCCACGGCGACGGAGGCCGCCAGCGCCACCAGACCCGCCGCCCAGCGCAGCAGGGCCGGGGTCACTTCGCGAGGCCGAAGTCGCGCAGCCCCTTCGCGACTTTTTCGATGCCCTCGACCGTGCGGATGGTCGGGTTCATGGCCTGCCCGCTGAGCAGGACGTACCGCTTGTGCTTGACCGCGTCCATGTTCCTGGTGACCGGGTTGGACTCCAGGAACTCCATCTTCTTGGCGGCGCTCTCGGCGGTCTGCGACTTGCGGGTGAGGTCGCCGATCACCAGGACGTCGGGGTCGCGGTCGGCGACGGTCTCCCAGTTGATCTGGGGCCACTCGTCGGTGGTGTCGTCGAACACGTTCTTCGCGCCGAGGGTGTTGGTCATGAGGCCAGGTGCACCGCAACAGCCCGCCATATAAGGGGAGTCGGAGTTGGCGAACCAGTACAGGAGGGTGACGTCCGAGGCGTCGAGCCCCTTCGTCGCCTTCGCCACCCGGGACTTGAGGTCCGCGACCAGTTCCTCACCTCGCTCTTCCACGCCGAAGACGCGGGCCAGATCACGGACTTCGCGGTAGACGGTGTCCACGGTCAGCGGCTTCGTGCGCACGCCGTCGCCGTCGCCGCTGTTGTCCTTGCCCTCGCAGTCGGAGGGGGAGAGATACGTGGGGACGCCGAGCTTCTCGAACTGCTCGCGCGTGGCCACGCCGCCCTTGCCGAGCGTGGAGGCGAACGAGGCCGCGACGAAGTCCGGTTCACGGTCGAGGACCGTCTCGAAGGACGGCGCGTTGTCCGCCAGCCGCTTCACCTTGGCGTTCGCCTTCTCGAGCCCCTTCGTCACGGGGTCGGTCCAGGTGGCCGTACCGACCATGCGGTCGGCAAGACCCAGGGAGAGCATGATCTCGGTGGTGCCCTGGTTGAGGGAGACGGCGCGCTGCGGTCCGGCCCCGCTGACCTTCACGTTCTGCCCGCAGTTCTCGATCGACCGCGATGTGTCCGCCGCCGATCCCTCGGATCCGCCTGCGCCTCCACCCCCGCAGCCGGCAAGGAGGACTGTCCCGCACAGGAAGGCGGCGGACAGGGATGTGGCGCGCGTGACGGACACTGCTGTTCCTCTACGTCAAGGGCCCGTACGCGGGGCCCGACCGTACCGTGTGCCAGCAGGTTTTCGGACTCGGGGTCACTCGGACACGGCGCCTTCCCGGACCTCACTGGTCCAGTGGCCGAATAGCCGTGCCCGTCACCCTCACCGCTGCGCGTCAGTCCCGGATTCACACCGGATTCCCTGACCTTCGTACGTCGTCGTACGAAGGTGCGACTGGCCAGCGCAAGCTATCACGAGGCTCGAAGAGAAGAGCCGAGTCCCGGGACGTGGGGCCGGGCGGACGACCGCCGGCTTCGACGAAGCGCGCCATCACAAGCGCAGCTCCGTCGAGCGGGCGAACAATCGGCTCAAGCGGCACAGGACCGTGGCCACGAGGCACGACAAACGTGACAGACGTGACAGAGGTGAATCCTGTGTGCGGTCGGACCGCTCAGACGGTTCCGCAGTCCGAGATGACGATCTTCTTGGCGGTACCACCGGAGCGGCTGCCGAGCGCCTCGATCGCCTTCACGACGTCCAGGCCCTCCACGACCTCACCGAAGACGACGTGCTTGCCGTCGAGCCAGTCGGTGATGATCGTGGTGATGAAGAACTGCGAGCCGTTGGTGTTCGGGCCCGCGTTGGCCATGGACAGCAGGCCCGGCTTGGTGTGCTTGAGCTGGAAGTTCTCGTCGGCGAACTTCTCGCCGTAGATGCTCTTGCCGCCCGTACCGTTCTGGTTGGTGAAGTCACCGCCCTGGAGCATGAAGTCCGGGATGACCCGGTGGAACGGCGAGCCCTTGTAGCCGTAGCCGTGCTCGCCGGTGGCCAGCTCACGGAAGTTCCTGGCCGTCTTCGGGACGACGTCGTCGTACAGCTTGAACTCGATGCGGCCGAGTGGCTCGCCGTTCGCGGTCACCTCGAAGAAGACGTTCTGGCTCATAGCTCTGCCCCTCTGGATTCGAATGGTCGCACCCGAGCATAGAAGATCTTCGTACAAAGGCCTGACAGGCGGCCCCAGTGTCCGCTTGATCACATCCCCGGGCCGTCTTCGCTCTTTCGCGAGCAGCTGCGGCACCAGGGCCTGTCGTTTGGATCAGGTCGCGGGGAATCGACGATGCCTTGTCGCCGCAGACGCGCGTGCCAGACCCCGCTCACCGGCGTGATCCAAACGACAGGACCTAGGTGCCGCCGGTGGAGCCCTTCCACCAGACGAAGACCTCGGTGCTCGGCCGGCGTTCGGAGAACCGGGCCGACGGGGAGACCTCCCGCAGCAGTCGACGCAGGTCTGCTTCGAAGGCGTCGAGGCGCGCGCCGAACAGGTGCGGAGCCGAGGACGACATCGAGAACACCCACGCGACGACGTCGTCGATCGTGCGTTCCAGCGCCTGCCCGCCGGGAACGACATGGCGCTGGGGGCCGGAGAATCCCGCCCGGGCGAGCACCTCGGCCTCGCCGCCGACTGTTCCCTGCGGCAGTACTCCGCGGCCCGCTCGCCGGACCGGTCCCAGGTATCGCCTCACCAGCTCGTCCATCGCCGCGTAGGGCACCGCCGGATGGGAAGACCGTCGACGGTCCGACGCTCCGTCTTCAGGTCCGAGATGTGCACCAACGCCCCGGCGGGCCGGAGCATGTCCCTGATGGTTGCCGCCACCAGGTCGCGGTCCATCCAGTGGAAGGACTGACCGAAGGTCGCCACCGTGAACGTCCCGAGGCCTGCGGGCAGATCCTCGGCCCGGGCCTGGACCCACTGTGCCTTTTGGGCCACTCCCGCCTCGGCGGCCGCACGTCCGGCTTCCGCGATCATCCCGCCGTCCGGGTCCACACCGACGATCTCACCGACAGCGTGCGCCAGACTCAGGGCAAGGGTGCCCGGCCCGCATCCCACATCGAGAAGCCGCCCCTGGCCGTCGAGCTGCAGAACCTCGGCGAGAACGTCCGCCAGTCCGAGGGCATAAGGAAGCCTGCCGCGCTGATAGTAGGCGGCCGCGCCGGAGAACAAGGTGTCGTCCCACTCCCAGCCGACCGCCACATCCACTCACCCCTCATGACTCATGACCCATGTGAAGATCTCGCAGGCGGCGAGGTGCGGGCGCTCGGCGCCGGCGCCCTCCAATTGCCGGTCGGTCTTAGCCGTCAGCTCGTCACAGCCAGCCGTTGCGCTTGAAGCCGCGGTGGATCACGAGGCAGGCGGTCGCGATGACGACGAGGACGAGCGGGTAGCCGAAGCGCCAGCGCAGCTCGGGCATGTGGTCGAAGTTCATGCCGTACACACCGCACACCATCGTCGGTACGGCGATGACCGCGGCCCAGGCGGTGATCTTGCGCATGTCCTCGTTCTGGGCGACGGTCACCTGCGCGAGGTGGGCCTGGAGGATGGAGTCGAGCAGGGCGTCGAAGGAGGTGATCTGCTCGGTGACGCGGGCCAGGTGGTCGGCGACGTCGCGGAAGTACGCCTGTATCTCGGGGTCTATCGCGGGCATCGGCTGGACGGCCAGCGCCTGGACCGGGCGGCCGAGAGGGACCACGGCCCGCTTGAGTTCGAGGAGTTCACGCTTGAGCTGGTAGATACGGCCGGCGTCCGCACTGCGCGGGCTGTGCGGGGAGAAGACGTCCGTCTCGACCTGGTCGATGTCGTTCTGGACGGCATCGGCGACGGTCAGGTAGTCGTCGACGACATGGTCGGCGATGGCGTGGAGCACCGCGGCCGGGCCCTTGGCCAGCTGCCGCGCGTCGGCTTCGAGGTCTTCGCGCAGCGGGCCGAGGGAGCCGTGGCGTCCGTGCCGGACGGTCACGACGAAGTCGGGGCCGGCGAAGACCATGATCTCGCCGGTGTTGACCACCTCGCTGGTAGCGGTCAGTTCCTCGTGCTCGACATAGGCGACCGTCTTGAAGACGGCGAACAGGACGTCGCCGTACTGCTCGACCTTGGGCCGCTGATGGGCGTGGACCGCGTCCTCGACGGCGAGCGGGTGCAGGCCGAACAGCTCGCCGACCCGCGCGAACTGGGTCTCGCTGGGCTCGTGCAGGCCGAGCCAGACGAAGCCGTCGCCGCGTCCGTGACCGTGTTTGCGTACCCGGGCGACGGATTCCTCGACGCTGGGCGCGGCCTCCTGGCGGATGCCGTCACGGTAGATGACGCAGTTGACCACGGTGGAGCCGAGCGGGGAGCGAGCCGGATGGCTGAGGTCCACACGACGCCCCCGTCGTGCCAGACGGGCGACTTTGCGCAAGTTGCCGACCATCGACATACGCGTGCTCTCCTTCACCGGGTCCGGCCAGTGTGCCAGCCGAGGATAAGGCGGGCATCAGTCCGTGACCCGGTCAGTTCTGCTAGGACCTAGTCCGGCCCCTCCTCGGAAACCGTGAACACTTTGGCCCAAAGTGTTCACGGTTTCGGGGACCTATGCGGTGACCGCGGCGTCGCCGACCGGATGCCGAGTCCGAGCGCGGCTCCGTTGGAGATGCCCAGCAGCTACGGGTCGGCGGCGGGACGCCGACAGCACCGAGAACACGGCTGTTCGACCCTCGTCAGGCTGCCACCGGCGTCGGCGCGTCCGTCTCGGCGAGCAGGTCGACGAGGGTGGTCCTGGCTCGGGCCACGCGTGAGCGGACGGTTCCGACGGCGCAGTCGCTGACCTCGGCGGCCTCCGCGTAGGGCAGTCCCATCAACTGGGTGAGGACGAACGCCTCGCGGCGCTCGTCGGGCAGCGCGGCCAGCAGGTCGAGGAGTGCGACGCCGTCGTCGAAGCCGGGCAGACCGCGCGGCTGGGCGAGTTCGACGGCCAGCCGCCAGTCCGGTGCGTCGGACAGCCGCGGGCGGGTGGCGGCGTACCGGAAGCTGTCGATCACCGCGCGCCGTGCGATGGACAGCAGCCACGCGCGGGCGGACGAGCGCCCTTCGAACCGGTGCAGGCTGCCGAGCGCGCGCAGGAAGGTGTCCTGGGCCAGGTCGTCGGCGGCCTGCGGGTCGGCGGAGAGGTGGGCGACGTACCTCAGGACGTCGCGGTGCAGAGCGCGTACGAAATGTTCGACGGCATCCGGGTCACCGGCGCGGGCGGCGAGCGCCCAGGCGGTTATCGACTCGTCGACCGAGGTGGTGTCACCGCTTGTGTCGCACGAGGTGGGCAGGGCAGGAGTGATCACCTGGTTGTCCTTCTCGGTGAGGTGTACGGCCGTACGGCGGCGTACGGCCGAGGCCCGAGGCGCGCACGGGCTGCCTCGGGTACCGGCTGTCTTTTCAGACGACAGCGGTCCCCACGGACGGACCCCGAGAAGTGATCGCGTGGACGAGAAGGAGTCGCCGCGGCGCCCGGTCCGAGCGGGCGCGGTGTGCGCGAAGGCGCGGGCGGTGCGGCGGTGTGGGCAAGGCGAGCAGCAGCCGCAGCGGTGCGGCCAGCCGACCGGCCACGGCGCGCAGGATGCGGAAGGCGGCGCGTTCGCCGTACCCGAGCCACAGACCGCACAGCAGCGCGGCCAGCAGGTGGGCGACGAGCATGCCGAACGAGGAGGTGCCGCCCATGTCCATGGAATGCATTGAGTCCATGGCGTCCCTGTGCGTGGACTCCATGTGCGTGGACTCCATGTGCGTGGACTCCATGTGCGTGGAGCCCATGGCATGTTCCATCGGCCCCATGGACCTGCCGCCCATGCCCGCCAAGGCCGAGCTCTGTGCCTGCGAGAAGGCCCAGTGGAGCGCCCCCTGGGCGACGACCACCACGGACACGATCAGCGGCAGGCCGCGCTCGCGAGCGGCGAGGCACCACCCCGTACCGCCCGTCGCCGCGGCCGCGGCGCCCAACGCCCACCAGTGCACGTGGTTTCCGGACATCATGACGTGCCCCAGGGCGGCGAGCAGCACACAGACGGCCGCGAAGACCGCGGCCCGTACCGTGCGAGAACACCACCCAGCGCTCATGACGGGCTCTTCCTCATATCCGGGGTTCGGATGTCATGGTGCGGTACGGATATGACCCCGCCCTCCCACTCAATCCGGGACGAGTGATCCAGAACCCGTCGAGGTCACAGGGGGTCGTGCGATGTCGCCGGAGTTGGAGAGCCGGAAGAACGCGGCGAGCAGGGTGTCGGTGAGCCGGCGCCGGGTCGGACGCCAGAGGTGTTCGGTCACCGGCGGCCGCTCCGAGCCTTCCACGCGGGCGTCGGTTGCCAGGCGCGCAGCCGCAGGCTGTTGCCGACCACGAGCACCGAGCTCGCCGACATCGCCGCCGCGGCGACCATCGGGTTGAGCAGGCCCACCATGGCGAGCGGCAGGGTCACGACGTTGTAGCCGAAGGCCCACAGCAGGTTGGCGCGGATCGTGCCGAGGGTGCGCCGCGCGAGTCGTACGGCGTCCCCCAGCGTCTCGATGTCGCCGCGCACCAGGGTCACGTCGGCGGCCCCGATCGCCGCGTCCGTGCCGCCGCCCATGGCGATGCCGAGGTCGGCGCCGGCCAGCGCCGCGGCGTCGTTCACACCGTCCCCGACGACCGCGACCCGGCGGCCGTCCGCCCGCAGCTTGCGTACGAGTTCGGCCTTGTCCTCGGGGGAACAGCGGGCGTGCACCTCCTCGATGCCGAGCGCGGCCGCGACCGCGCGGGCCGGTGCCTCCCGGTCGCCGGTGGCGAGCACCGGATACGCACCGAGGCGCCGCAGCCGCTCCACCGCGCGGTAGCTGCCGGGCCGTACCACGTCGCCGATCTCGATCAGTGCCTCGGGCACGCCGTCCACCCGGACCAGGACGGTGGTATGCGCGGCGGCCTCGGCCGCCGGGAGCGCGTCCGCCAGGGCGGCGGGCAGTTCGTCCTCGGGCGCCAGGACTTCGACGAGGCGGCCCTCGACGCGGCCGCGGACTCCGCGCCCCGCCACGGCGCTGAATTCGCTCGGCTCCGGCAACGGCCGCTCGGGCCCCTCCCGCCGCGCGTACGACACGATCGCCCGGCCGAGCGGATGCTCCGAACCCTGTTCCACGCCACCGGCCAGCCGCAGCACCGTCTCCCGCCCGAGCCCGTCCGGTACGGCGGTGACGCGGGCGACGGTCATATGGCCGGAGGTGAGGGTGCCGGTCTTGTCCAGGACGACGGTGTCGATGTGCCGCAACGCCTCCAGCGCCTGCGGACCGCTGACCAGGACGCCCAGTTGAGCTCCGCGTCCGGTGGCGGCCATGAGCGCGGTCGGGGTCGCCAGGCCCAGCGCGCAGGGGCAGGCCACGACCAGCACGGCCACGCACACGGTGACGGCCGCCTGCGGGTCGGCTCCGGCGCCGAGCCAGAAGCCGAGGACGGTGACGGCGAGCGCGAGGACGACCGGCACGAACACCCCGGCCACCGCGTCGGCCAGCCGCTGCGCCCGCGCCTTGCCGGCCTGGGCATCGGTCACCAGCCGGGTGATCCGGGCGAGTTGTGTGTCGGCGCCGATCGCGGTGGCGCGTACGAGGAGCAGTCCGCCGACGTTCACGGCGCCGCCCACCACCGCCGAGCCGGGCCCGACCTCGGCCGGCTCGCTCTCCCCGGTGACCAGGGACAGGTCCACGGCGGAGCTGCCCTCCACGACCGTCCCGTCGGTGGCGACCCGCTCACCGGGCCGTACGACGAAGACCTGCCCCAGCCCCAACTGGTCGATGGGGACGAGTCGTTCGACCCCGTTCTCGCGTACCGACACCTCCTTGGCCGCGAGCCCGGCGAGGGACCGCAGGGCCGCCCCGGTGCCCCGCCGCGCCCGCCCCTCCAGGAACCGGCCGGTCAGCACGAACAGCGGCACCCCGACGGCCGCCTCCAGATAGACGTGCGCCGTACCGTCCGCCGCGGACGGCAGCAGACTGAACGGCATCCGCATCCCGGGATCACCCGCTCCGCCGAGGAAGAGCGCGTACGCCGACCAGAAGAAGGACGCCACCACGCCCAGCGACACCAGCGTGTCCATGGTCGCCGTCGAGTGCCGCAGTCCCCGCACCGCCCGTACATGGAACGGCCAGGCGCTCCACACCGCGACCGGAGCCGTCAGCGCGAAACACAGCCACTGCCAGTTGCGGAACTGCAGGGCGGGCACCATCGACAGCACGAGGACGGGTACGGCGAGGAGTGCCGTGACCAGCAGCCGCTCCCGCTCCGGCCGAGCGGCCTCCGGCTCCTCCTCATCCACCTGGCCCGCCTTGCCCGCCTGGCCCTTGTGCGTGGGGGGAGGCTCGGGCAGCGCGGCCGTGTATCCGGCCTGCTCGACCGTCGCGACGAGTTCGGCGGGGCGGATGTGCGGCGGATGGCTGACGTGGGCGCGACCGGTGGCCAGATTGACCGTCGCGGTGACTCCCTCGAGTTTGCCGAGTCGCTTCTCCACCCGTCGCACGCACGCCGCGCAGGTCATCCCGCCGACGGTGAGATCGGTGGTCACCAGTGGACCGGTCGCCGCTTCCGTGCCCATCAGCCGCCACTCCCGTGCATGTCCATGTCCTCCATGCCGCCGCCGCTTCCGTCGCCGTTTCCGCCGCCGGTGTTGGTGCCGTGCAGGCCGGGCGCGACCGGACCGGCAGTGGAGCCGACGGCGTAGGACACCGTGAACATGAGCGCGAGCAGCAGGAGGAAGCCGCAGAGCGCGGGCGGGGGCAGCAGTTTCCGAAGCGTGGAATCCGCGCCGGTGGAGGGTTGTGAGGACTCTTCCATCTTCAGGAGTCGGGAGTGCCGGGGCTTGAGTTCCGGAAGAGTTGAGTGACGTGCGTCACATAGCGTGCGGTTCCCCTTCCAGGCCGTCCACCAGCGTCGTGACCACCTCGATGTCACCGATGCGGGCGACATCGACGCGCCGCGGGTCGTCCCCCAGCACCACCAGGTCGGCCCGCTTGCCCGGGGTGAGGCTGCCCGCCCGGTCGTCCCAGTGGCAGGCGAAGGCCCCGCCGACGGTGTAGGAGCGCAGGGCGTCGTCGACCGTGATGGCCTCGTCGGGGCCGATGAGCCGACCGGACTCGGAGGCACGTTCGACCATGAACTGAATGGCCCGCAAGGGCGAACCGTCCGCGACGGGCCGGTCGGAACTGCCCACCAGCGTGATGCCCTGGTCCAGGAAGCCCTTGCCCCGGTACATCCACGGGGCCCGCTCCTCGCCCATGATCGACGCGTAGTCGTCGCCGAAGTACCGCAGGAAGTTGGGCTGGACCACCGCGATCGCGCCGAGTCGCGCGAAGCGGGGCAGTTGGTCGGGCCGGATCAGGCCCGCGTGTTCGATGCGATGCCGGGCGCCGGGGCGCGGCCGGAGGCGCTGCGCCCGCTCCAGCGCGTCCAGCGCGAGATCGGCCGCACGGTCGCCGATGGCGTGGACGGCGAGCTGCCAGCCGCCGAGGTGACCGTTGACGATGGTGTCGATCAGGAGTTCCGGGTCCTCCTGCAACTGCCCGGCATGGCCCATGCCTTCGTACGGGCTGCTCAGCGCGGCCGTGCGCGCCATCATGCCGCCGTCGGTGTAGACCTTGAGCGCTCCCACGGACAGCCAGTCGTCGCCGAATCCGGTGCGCAGGCCGAGGTCGAGCGCGCGGGGTCCATGGTTCTCGTCGGGTGGCCCGATGGGATGCAGTACGTCCGCGGCGATCATCAGTTGCACCCGCAGCGGCAGCCGGCCCTGCTCCCGCGCGAGCTGATAGGCCCCCAGTTCGATGGGACCATGGCCGAACAGCCTGCCGCCGATGCCCGCTTCGGCGCAGGCCGTCACCCCTTCGGCCCGGCAGATCCGGCCGGCTCGCACGATGGCGTCCGCGATTTCTTCCTGGGTGTACGGGTCGCGGAGCCTGCGTGCGGCGCCCATGGCGCCCTCGGCGAGAAAACCGTTCTCGTGCGGGACATCGGCGGGGAGCCGGTTCAGGATCGCGCTGTTGACGACGCAGGCGTGTCCGGACTCGTGCAGCAGGAACACCTTGCGGCCGTCACTGACCTTGTCCAGCTCAGCGGCGGTCAGATGGCGTCCCAGTGCCCGCTGGTCGTAGCCCGCGACGCTGACCCAGGCGCCGTGCGGGCTGCGGGCGACGGCCGCGGCCACGGCGTCGAGCACGTCGTCGACCCGTGTGCACGGGGCGACGGTCGGGGTGTTCGCCTTGAATCCCGTCCACGCCAGGTGCACATGACTGTCGATGAAACCGGGCAGCACGGTGGCGCCCTGGAGGTCGACCACCCTGCGCGCGGGCAGTCCGGTCACCGCCTCGTCCAGGCCCGCGATGCGGCCGTGCCAGATCCCCAGGTCATGGGCGACGGGGCGGTCCGGATCCATGGTGATGATGTGGGCGTTCGTGAGCCTCGTGCACAGCGTTCCCGTCATGGTGGGGCGAGGCTAACGTGACCTGCGACCCCTGTCACCATTGCCCACTTAGGCAAGCCTTGCTTTACTTGGCGCTGCTCTTCATTCAGCCCGAGGAGGAACCGCATGCGGGTCGTCATGTTCGGCTATCAGACCTGGGGCCATCGAACCCTGAAAGCGCTCCTGGACTCCGAGCACGACGTGGCACTGGTCGTGACGCATCCCAAGAGCGAGCACGCCTACGAGAAGATCTGGAGCGACTCGGTCGCCGACCTGGCCCGCGAGCACGGCGTGCCGGTGCTGATCCGCAAGCGGCCCGACGACGAGGAGTTGTTCGCCGCACTCGAAGAGGCCGCGCCCGACGTCATCGTGGCCAACAACTGGCGGACCTGGATCCCTCCGCGCATCTTCGAACTGCCCCGCCACGGCACCCTCAACGTGCACGACTCGCTGCTGCCGGCCTACGCCGGGTTCTCCCCCCTGATCTGGGCACTGATCAACGGCGAGAAGGAAGTCGGCGTCACCGCGCACATGATGAACGAGGAACTCGACGCCGGCGACATCGTGGCCCAGCACGCGGTGACCGTGGGGCCGAGGGACACCGCGACGGACCTGTTCCACAAGACGGTCGACCTGATCGCCCCGGTCACCACGGAGGCCCTTCGCCTGATCGCCTCCGGGCAGACCGAGTTCACCCGGCAGGACCGCTCCCGTGCGAGCTTCTTCCACAAGCGGTCCGCCGAGGACATCCGCGTCGACTGGAACTGGCCCGCCGAAGACCTCGAACGTCTGGTGCGCGCCCAGTCCGCCCCGTATCCGAGCGCGTTCACCTATCACCGGGGCAAGCGCCTCGAAATCCTGGCGGCGTTCGTGTCCGCCGGCCGCTACGGCGGCACTCCGGGCCGGATCTTCTACCGCGAGGGCGACGGAGTGGTGATCGTCGCCGGAGCCGACGCGCGCACGGGGCGCAATCACGGACTCGCCATCACGCGCATCCGTACGGAGGACGGCGAAGAGATGCCCGCGACCGACTACTTCACTTCCATGGGCGGCTATCTCACCGCCCGCAGTTGACCCAGCTCGATCGGACCCGTGAGGGACCGGTGACCGGACCCGTCACCGCGCCATCCGCCATTGACGAGAACCTTGACCTGGAGGCTCTCACTTAGACTAGCCTTACCTAAATTCCATGCTGGCTGGTTCCGGAGGGTGCGGCAGATGGGAGCTGAGGAACCGTCAGGGCGAAATGTCCTGGCGCGGACGGTCGCGGGACAGCGGCGCGCGGTCGTCACCGCCGCGCTCCTCGGATCCGCCCATCAACTCGGCGAGGCCCTGGTCCCGGTGCTCATCGGCATCGTGATCGACCAGGGCGTCGCGGAGGGCGACACCGGCGCGCTGGTGCGCTGGCTCGCCGTCCTGGCCGTCATGTACGTAGGACTGTCCTTCAGCTTCCGCTTCGGGGCGCGGGCCGGGGAGCGGGCGGCCGAACAGGCCGCGCACACGCTGCGGGTGGACCTCGTACGACGCGTCCTCGATCCGCGCGGCGGGGCCGAGAGCGGACGGCTTCCGGGCGCGCTGGCCAACATCGCCACCGAGGACGCCAAGCGGGTCGGCGCGGTCAACATGGCCGCAATGCTGGGCACTTCGGCCCTCATGGGTCTGATCGTCAGCGCGGTCGCGCTGCTGCTGATCTCCGTACCGCTCGGCCTGGTCGTCCTGTTGGGCACGCCCGTGCTGCTCTGGCTCGGGCATCTGCTCAGCAAGCCGCTGGAACGCCGCAGCGAGGCCGAGCAGGAGCGGGCCGCCCATGCCTCCGGTGTCGCGGCCGACCTGGTCGCCGGACTGCGGGTGCTCAAGGGCATCGGCGCGCAGGCCGCGGCCGTCGACCGCTACCGGCGTACCAGCCGGGATTCGCTGGCCGCCACGCTGCGCGCCGCCCGCGCCGAGGCATGGCAGCGTGGTGTGGTGCTCGCGCTGACCGGGGGGTTCATCGCGCTGGTGGCGCTGATCGGCGGGCGGCTCGCCGTCGAAGGGGACATCACGCTGGGGCAGTTGGTCTCGGCGCTCGGGCTTGCCCTGTTCCTCCTCGGCCCGCTCGAAGTACTGGCCTGGGTGAACACCGAGTTGGCCCAGGGCCGGGCCTCCGCGGCCCGGATCGCGGACGTCCTCGCCGCCGCCCCCGGCGTCTTCCCCGGCGACCGGCCGCTGTCCGCCCCGGTGCGCGGCGCGCTCCGGCTGCGCGGAGTCAGCCTCGGTGGGCTGCGCGAGCTGGACCTGACCGTCGCACCCGGCGAACTGCTCGGAGTCGCCAGCACCGACCCGGCCGCCGCCGAGGCCCTGCTGCGCTGCCTCGGCCGCGCCGACGACCCTGAGGCGGGTGTGGTGGAACTCGACGGCGTACCGCTGTCGGACCTCGACCCGGCCGAGCTGCGCACCGCGGTGCTGGTCGCGGCGCACGACGCCGCGTTGTTCGAGGGCACCCTGAGCGACAACATCGGCTCCGGCGACCGCATGGAGCGGGTGATGGCCGCCGCGGCGGCCGATGAGGTCGCCCGGGCGCTGCCGCACGGCAGCGCCACCCAGGTCAGTGAAGGGGGCCGCTCGCTCTCCGGCGGCCAGCGCCAACGCGTCGCCCTCGCCCGCGCGCTGGGCGCCGACCGGCCCGTGCTCGTCGTCCACGACCCGACCACCGCCGTGGACGCCGTCACCGAGGCCCGGATCGCCGACGGCGTCCGCGCGTTCCGGCACGCCCGCACCACGCTTCTGGTCACCAACAGCCCGGCCCTGCTCGCCGTCACCGACCGGGTGGTGCTCCTGGATGCCGGCCGGGTCGCCGCCGACGGCCCGCACGCCGATCTCGTACGAGCCGACGCGGCGTACCGGAAGACGGTGCTGGCATGACCACCGCACAACCCGACACGACCCCGTCGAACCCTGGGGCCCCCGAGCTGCTGCCCACCGCCACCCCCGCCCGCACCCGGGCCGCCGTCGGTGAACTGCTCATCCCGCACCGGGCGTTGGCCTGGGCCGGATTCGGTGTGATGGTGCTGGCCACCGGCGTGGGACTGCTCACCCAGCCGCTGCTGGGCCGCATCGTCGACCTCGTCACCGACCACAGCCCGGCCGGAGACCTCACACTGCCCGTGCTGTTGCTGGTCGCCGTCGCCGTCGCACAGGGCATAGCCGCCGCGCTCGGGCGGTCGCTGGTCTCCCGGCTCGGCGAGACCGTCTTGGCCGAACTGCGCGAGCGTTTCGTCGAACGCGCCCTGGGGCTGCCGCTCGACCGGGTGGAGAAGGCCGGTTCGGGCGATCTCAACGCGCGCGTCACCCGGGACGTCTCCCGGGTCACCGACGCGGTGCGCACCGCGCTGCCCGAACTGGCGGGCTCCGCGCTGTCCATCGTGCTCACCTTCGGCGCGCTGGCCCTGCTCGACTGGCGCTTCCTGCTCGCCGCGCTGCTCGCGGTGCCCGTCCAGGCGCACACCGCCCGCTGGTACGTACGCAACGCCACCCCGCTGTACGCGAAGGAGCGCATCGCCACCGGGGCCCAGCAGCAGCAGCTCCTCGACACCATCAGCGGGGCGGGCACGGTACGGGCGTACCGGATGGAGGCCGAACACACCGAGCGGGTCACCGCGCGCTCCGGGGCCGCGGTCGAACTGACCATGCGCGGCGTGCAGTTGGTGCTGCGCTTCTACAGCCGGCTGCACCTGGCCGAGTACACGGGTCTCGCGGCCGTCCTGGTGACCGGCTTCCTGCTGGTGCGCGGCGGCTCCGCCTCGATCGGTACCGCGACGGCCGCCGCACTGTACTTCCACAGTCTGTTCGGGCCGGTCAACACCGCTCTGGTACTGCTCGACGACGCCCAGTCGGCGACAGCGGCACTGGCCCGGCTGGTCGGCGTCGTCGACGAACCGGTGCCGCACACCGTCGACCGGGGACCCGTTTCCGACGCCACCGTCACCGTGACCGGGCTCGGGCACTCCTACGTGCCGGGCCGCCCCGTGCTCCACGACGTCGATCTCGTGCTGCGCCCCAAGGAGAAGGTGGCCCTGGTCGGTGCCAGCGGCGCGGGAAAGACCACCCTCGCCAAACTGGTCGTCGGCGTGCATCGCCCGTCGGTGGGCACCGTGCACATCGGCGGCGCCGAGCCGGACGAGTCCGGCCGCACGGTGGCGCTGGTCACCCAGGAGGTCCATGTCTTCGCCGGTCCGCTCGCCGACGATCTGCGACTGGCCCGCCCGGATGCCACAGACGAGGAGCTGTGCGAGGCCCTCGACCGGGTCGGCGCCCTCGACTGGGCCGAGGCCCTGCCGGAAGGGCTCGCCACGATCGTGGGCGAGGGCGGCCACCGGCTGACCGCCGACCGGGCGCAGCAACTCGCCCTGGCCCGCCTGGTGCTGGCCGATCCACCGGTCGCGGTCCTCGACGAGGCCACCGCCGAGGCGGGCAGCTCCGGTGCCCAGCGCCTGGAGCAGGGCGCCGAGCGGGCACTCGAGGGCCGCACCGCGCTGGTCGTCGCGCACCGCCTGAGCCAAGCCGCCGCCGCGGACCGGATCATCGTGATGGAGGACGGCCGGGTCGCCGAGAGCGGCACCCACGACGAACTGCGCGCCGCCGACGGTCCTTACGCGGCGTTGTGGCAAGCCTGGTCGGAGAACCGCAGTACCCGGCCCTGATCCGCCACCACCAACCCCCCGCACCCCGCTCACACACGACCGAACAGAAGGATCACCCGATGCTCCGCGCCAACAGAGCCACCCGGTTCGCCGGACTGCTCGCTTCCGTCCTGATGCTCGTCGGCTCGGTGGCCGCGTGCGGCTCCTCCGACTCGGATTCCGACTCCGCCTCCTCGCAGTCGGACAAGACCTCCGCCAGCAGCGCCTTCCCCGTCACCCTCACCCACAAGTTCGGCAGTACGACCATCAAGTCCGAGCCGCAGCGCATCTTCACGGTCGGCCTCACCGACCAGGATGCCGTGCTCGCGCTGGGCAAGGTGCCCGTCGGCACCACCGACTGGCTCGGCGGCTACGACGGCGCCATCGGCCCCTGGGCCAAGGACAAGCTCGGCTCGGCGAAGGCGCCGACCCTCCTCAAGGACACCGGCACCGGCCCCCAGGTGGAGAAGATCGCGGCTCTCAAGCCGGATCTGATCCTCGCCCTCTACGGCGGGCTGACGAAGGCCCAGTACGAGAGCCTGTCGAAGTTCGCCCCGGTGGTGGCCCAGCCGAAGGAGTACAACGACTACGGCATCCCGTGGCAGCAGCAGACCGAGTCGATCGGCAAGGCGCTCGGCAAGGAGGCCGAGGCGAAGAAGCTCGTCGAGGGTGTCGACGCGAAGTTCGCGGCGGCGGCGAAGGCGAACCCCGCCTTCAAGGACGCCACCGGTGTGGTGGCCACCCCGTACGAGGGCTTCTTCGTCTTCGGCAGCCAGGACTCCCGCTCCCGCACCCTCACCTCGCTGGGCTTCAAGCTGCCGGCCGATCTCGACAAGAGCATCGGCGACCAGTTCGGCGCCAACATCAGCAAGGAGCGGACGGATCTGCTGGACACCGACGTCACCGTGTGGACGGTGCCCGATCTCGCCAAGGACCCGGCGAAGCTGCACGAGGACAACACGTACAAGAACCTCACCGTCGCGAAGGAGGCGCGTGAGGTGTTCATCGAGGAGTCGAGCGACTACGGCAAGGCCTTCTCGTTCGTCACCGTGCTGAGCCTGCCGTACGTCATCGAGCGACTGGCGCCGCAGCTCGCGGCGGCGGTCGACGGCAAGACGGACACCAAGGCGGAGCAGCCCACTTCCTGACAGCGGCCCAGAAAAGCTGGGGGCCGGTACGCGGATCCGCGTACCGGCCCCCTCGCTTGTGCTCCTACCGGCCCCGCTCGGCAAGGCTCCTGGGGCGCATGTCCGTCCAGTTGGCCTCGATGTGCTCCAGGCACTCCTGGCGCGGGGCGGGGCCGTGGGTGACCGTCCAGCCGGCCGGGACCTCGACGAAGTCGGGCCAGAGGCTGTACTGGCCCTCGTCGTTGACCAGGACCGCGTAGACGCCCTCGGGATTCTCGAACGGGTTGCTGCTCATCTCTTGGTTCCTCCCACTGTCTTGGATGTGTATGTCAGGGGTGTCATCGGTCTGCGCGGTCCACCAGGGCCTCCAGTGCCCGGAACCAGGTCTGTGCCAGGTCGCGGACGGATTCCTCCGTCAGCAGCCCGTCGGCGTAGGCCCAGTGGGCGCTGAGCTCCGGTCCCCCGGGGTGGTCCTCGGTGAGGGAGTTGACGGTGAGGGCATGCGACATCGGCAGGCCCGGGTCGGCGTCGAGATCGGCGGCGTCGCCCTCGACGGCGTAGGACCAGTCGGCGGCCTCGGGGTGGTCGAAGCGGCCCATGTAGTTGAACTCGATGCCCGGTGCGTCGAGTTGCGCCATTTCGGGTCCGGTGCGCGGGTTGAGGTGGCGGAGCAGGCCGTGCCCGATGCCCGCGGTGGGCAGCGCGGTCAGGTGGTCCCTGATCCGGGCGAGCGCCAGGTCCAGTTCCGGGCCGCCCGCGAAGGCGTCCGCCAGGTCGATCTCCCCGAGGTCGAGACGGACCGGGACGACGCTGGTGAACCAGCCGACCGTACGGGACAGATCGGCGTCCGACGCGAGCTCCGCCTCCCGGCCGTGGCCCTCCAGGTCCACCAGCACCGCGTTGCCTCCGGTCCCTGTCCCCCGCTGCCGCCAGTCGGCGACGGCCAGGGCGAACGCGGTCAGCAGCACGTCGTTGACGGTGGCGCCGAAGGCCGCGGGCACCCGGCTGAGCAGGGGGGCGGTGCGGTCGGCGGGCAGGGTCAGGGACAGGCGCCGGGTGGACGCGACGGTGTCCCGGGCCGGGTCGAGCGGCCGGGTCTGCGGCAGAGCGGCGCCGTCGGCCAGGACCGAACGCCACAGAGGCAGTTCGTCCTCGCGTACGGGGTCGGCGGCGCGCGCGGCGAGCAGGTGCGACCAGCGGCGGAAGGACACGTCGACGGGGGCGAGGTCGGGCGTGCGGCCCGCCGCGACCGCCGCCCAGGCGGCGGCCAGGTCCGGCAGCAGGATCCGCCAGGAGACGCCGTCCACCACCAGGTGGTGGACGAGCAGCAGCAGGCGTCCCGGGCGCTCGGGGCCCGCGTCGAACCAGACCGCCCGCACCATCGCCCCGGCGTCCGGGGCGAGCCGGTCCCTGGCGACGCGCGCCTGCTCGGCGATCACCGCGCGCAGGGCCGTGTCGTCGGCGCCGGTCACATCGGCGCGGACGAGCCACTCCGCCACGTCGACCGTGTCGGCGGCGGGTACGCGCAGGGTCCACCGCGCGCCGCCGTCGCTGCGGTCGAGCCGGGCGCGCAGCATGTCGTGCCGGTCGGCGACGGCCCGCAGGACCGCCAGCAGTCCGGCCTCGTCCAGGGCGGCCGGGGTCTGGACCAGGGCGGCCTGGTGGTATCCGTCGATGGGGCCGCCGCGTTCGCGCAGGGCGTGCATGATCGGCGTGAGCGGGACGGCGCCGTCGTCGTGCCCGCGGACCGCCTCCGCCGGGTCCAGTGGGACGGCGACGGCGGCCAGCGCGGCCACGTCCCGGTGCTGGAAGACCTGGCGCGGGGTGATCCCCAGGCCCGCCGCACGGGCCCGGCCGACCAGCTCCATGGCGACGAGGCTGTTGCCGCCGAGGGCGAAGAAGTCTCCGGCGGCGCCGACGGCTTCGGCGGGCAGCCCCAGTACGTCGCCGAAGACCGCGCACAGCGCGCGCTCGATGTCGTTCTCGGGCTGCCGGCCGCCGCCCGCGAGCGCGGTGAAGTCCGGCGCGGGCAGCGCCTTGCGGTCGAGTTTGCCGTTGGACAGCAGCGGCAGCCGGTCCAGGACCACGACGGCGGCCGGAACCATGTACTCCGGCAGTACGGCGGCCACATGCGCCCGCAACTGGGCCGGGTCGGCAGCCGTGCCGCCTTCGGCCGCCACGACGTACCCGACGAGTTGCTTGACCCGGGGCCGGTCCTCGCGGGCGACGACCACGACCTGGGCGACGCCCTCGTGGGAGCCGAGGGCCGCCTCGACCTCGGCGAGTTCGATCCGGTAGCCGCGGATCTTGACCTGGTCGTCGGTGCGTCCCGCGTATTCCAGCTGTCCGCCCTCCGTCCAGCGGGCCAGGTCGCCGGTGCGGTACATCCGGGCGCCCGCCGGTCCGAAGGGATCGGCCACGAACCGCTCGGCCGTCTGGTCGGGCCGGCCGAGATAGCCGCGCGCCAGTCCGGCACCGGAGAGGTACAACTCGCCCGTGACACCGGGCGGTACGGGTCGCAGCGCCGAATCCAGCACATACGCCCGGGAGTTGTGCACCGGGCGCCCGACGACCGGGGTGGCACTGTCCGCCACCCTGCCGACGAGGGCGTCGACGGTGGCCTCGGTCGGACCGTAGAGGTTGAACGCCTCCGTGGCGCGCAGGGCGGCCAGTTGGGACCAGAGCGCGTCCGGGACCGCCTCGCCGCCGAAGCCGACCACGGCCAGCGGGCAGTCGCCGTCCTCCCCGATCAGGCCGCTGTCGGCCATCTGGGCCAGCAGGGACGGGGTGACCTCGATGAAGTCCAGCTCCTGGCTGCGGATGAGCGCGGCGAGGAGTGCGGGGTCGCGGCGGGTCTCGTCGTCCGCGATGTGCAGGGCGTGCCCGTCGAGCAGCCACAGCTGCGGCTGCCAGGACGCGTCGAAGGAGAACGACCAGGCATGGCCGACCCGCAGATGCCGGCGACCGGTCAGCTCCTTCGCCCGGTCGTGCAGGTCGTGCCGGTGGCTGTGGAAGAGGTTGGCGACGCTGCGGTGGGTGACGACCACGCCCTTGGGCCGCCCGGTCGAGCCGGAGGTGTAGATGACGTAGGCCGGATGGTCCGGGGCGGGTGCCGTCGGCTCGATCCCGGGTACGTCGTCCAGCGCGTCCAGCAGCAGGGTGCGGACGGTGGTCTCCGGGAGCGCGGGGGCCACTTCGGAGGTGGTGAGGACCAGCGCGGGGCGCGCGTCGGCGAGCAGGTCGCGGATCCGCTCCGCGGGCAGGTCGGCGTCGAGCGGCAGATACGCCGCGCCGGCCTTCAGCACCGCCAGGATCGCGGTGATGTGGTCGGCCGTACGGGGCAGCGAGAGGGCCACGATCCGTTCGGGAGCGGCGCCCTCGGCGGCCAGCACCCGGGCGAGCCGGTCGGCGCGCGCGTTCAGCTCGGCGAAGGTCCAGGTGACGTCCGCGTCGGTGACGGCGATCGCGTCCGGGGTGGCCGCGGCCTGCGCCGCGAAGAGCGCGGGAACGGTGCCCGGTCCGACAGGGAGGGCGTTGTCGTTCCAGGTCTCCAGGAGGGTGTGGCGGTCGGCGGGGGTGAGGACGTCGAGCCGTCCGACGGGCTGTCCGGGGTCGGCGGTCATGGCCTCGAACAGCGTGAGCATCGATTGCGCGAGCCGCCGGGCGGTCGTCTCCTCGAAGAGGTCGGGCCGGAACTCGGCGGTCAGCCGAAGCCGTTCGGCGGGCTCCACGGCCCACGCGAACGGGTAGTGGGTGGAGTCCTCGTGGTCCCGGACGCTCACGCGAGGTCCGCTGCCGTCCTCCTCGCTCTCGACGACGGGGTACGACTCGAAAACGACCAGCGTGTCGAAGAGCTCGCCGAGCCCCGCGCCGCGCTGGATGTCGGCCAGACCCAGGTGCTGGTGGTCCAGGAGCCGGGACTGCTCCTCCTGCAACCGGTCCAGGAAGGCACCCACCGGCTCGTCGTCCCGGAGCCGGACGCGCACCGGCACGGTGTTGATGAACAGGCCGATCATCGACTCGACGCCGTCCAGCTCGGGCGGCCGTCCCGCCACGGTGGCGCCGAACACCACGTCGTCGCGGCCGGTCAGCCGGGACAGCAGCAGTCCCCAGGCCGCCTGCACCAGGGTGTTGACGGTGACGCCCCGACTGCGGGCGAGCGCGGTGAGCGCCTCGGTCAGCCCGGCGTCCGCGTGCACGGTGTGGGTACGCGGCACGACCGCGGACCGGTTCGGGTCGGCGGGGACGAGATGCGTGGGCTCGGCCAGGCCGTCCAGGGCTTCGCCCCAGGCGGACCGGGAGACGGCCACGTCCTGGCGGGCGAGCCAGCGCAGATAGTCCAGGTAGGGGGCGGGCGCGGGGAGTTCCCGCCCCGCGTACAGCTCCCACAGCTCGGACATCAGACGCGGCACCGACCAGCCGTCCAGCAGCAGGTGCTGGTGGGACAGGACGAGCCGGTGCCGGTCAGGGCCGGTCCGGGCGAGGAGCAGCCGTAGCAGCGGCGGCTCGGCGGGGTCGAAGCGGCGCCGCTCCTGGCCTAGCAGCCGCTCCCAGCCGCTTTCCTGTTCAGGGGCGTCGAGGTGGCGCCAGGGCAGGGTCACCGTGCGCGGTACGACGGCCACCGGGCGGCCGGTGGACAGGTGCCGGAAGCCGGAGCGGAGGCTGTCGTGCCGGTCGAGCAGCGCCTGCCCGGCGGCGCGCAGCCGTTCGGTGTCCAGGGGGCCCTCGATGTCGTACGACACCTGGACCGTGTAGACGTCCGGGCCCGCGTCGCCCGAGTCGAGGGCGGCGTGGAAGAGCAGACCGGCCTGGAGCGGCGACAGCGGCAACAGGTCGGCGTGGTCGGGGAGTTCGGCCCGCTCGTCCGCGGTGAGGTCGAGCAGCGCGGTGGCCGGTTCGTCGGCCGTGTCCCGCCGTCGTACGGAGTCCTCGGCGACGGCGGCCAGGCCGGCGGCCGACTTGTGCCGGAAGACGTCACGCGGGGTGATCGTCAGGCCCGCCGCGCGCACCCGCCCGACCAGTTGCATGGCGACGATGCTGTCTCCGCCGAGGGCGAAGAAGTCGTCGTCGGGGCCGACCCGTTCGAGCCCGAGCACGGTCGCGATCAGCTCGCACAGCAGGGCCTCGCGGGGGGTACGCGGCAGGGTCGCGGTGACCTCGGCGGCGAAGTCGGGCGCGGGCAGGGCCCGCCGGTCCAGTTTGCCGTTGGGGGTGAGCGGGAGCGCGTCCAGGGGGATGACGGCGGCCGGGACCATGTGGGCGGGCAGGGCGGCGGACAGGGCGGCGCGCAGGCGGGACGTGTCGTGGGCGCCGACCGGGACGACGTAGGCGACGAGGCGGTCGTCCCGGACGAGGACGGTGGCGTGCGCGACGGTCTCGTGCGCGGCCAACACCGCCTCGATCTCACCGAGTTCTATCCGGAAACCACGCAGCTTGACCTGATCGTCCACCCGGCCCAGGTACTCCAGCTCACCGTCCCGGGTCCAGCGGGCCAGGTCTCCCGTGCGATACATCCGGCTCCCGGCGGGCCCGTACGGGTCCGCCGTGAACCGCTCGGCGGTCAAACCCGCCCGGCCGAGATAGCCCCGGGCGAGCTGCGCCCCAGCGAGATACAGCTCCCCCGCCACCCCGGGCGGCACCGGGCGCAGCACCGCGTCCAGCACGTACGTCCGGGTGTTCCACACCGGGCGGCCGATCGGCACGGCGGTCGCGCCGGGCAGGATCTGGCCGGCCGTCACGTCGACGGACGCCTCGGTGGGCCCGTACAAGTTGTGCAACGCGGCACCGGGCAGCACCTGGTGGAAACGCCCGGCCACGGGCACCGGCAAGGCCTCACCACTGCACATCACCTGACGCAGGCTCGCGTCGCAACCCACCGCTGTCGGTTCATCAAGGAAGGCCTGGAGCATCGACGGCACGAAGTGAGTGGTGGTGACCCCACACTCCTTGATCAGCCCGGCCAGATACGCCGGATCCTTGTGCCCCTCCGGCTTGGCAAGCACCAGGGTCGCCCCCGTGATCAGCGGCCAGAAGAACTCCCACACCGACACATCGAAACTGGACGGCGTCTTCTGCAACACCCGGTCCGCCGGCTTGAGGCGATAGGTGTCCTGCATCCACAACAGCCGGTTCACGATCCCCGCCTGCGGCACCACCACACCCTTGGGACGCCCGGTGGAACCAGACGTATAGATCACATACGCCGGATGACGCGGATCGTACGACGTCGGCAGCTCACCGTGCGGCCCCTCGGGCAGACCACCCGCGATCACACACACCGGCCCGGCGTCATCCACCATGAAAGCGATCCGCTCAGCCGGATAATCCGCATCCAACGGCAGATAAGCAGCACCCGCACGATGCACAGCCAGCAACGCGACCACCAGATCCACCGAACGCGGCAGCGACACCGCCACCACACCCTCCGGACCGACCCCCATACCGGACAGCACACCCGCCAACCGCTCCACCCGCGCATCCAACTCCGCGTACGACAACACATCACCCTCGAAGACCAGCGCCGTCGCCCCCGGCGTCGCCGCCACCTGCGCCCGGAACAACTCCGGCAGAGTCAGACCGGGCACCTCGCGGCCGGTGTCGTTCCAGTCGGTGAGGACGCGGGTGCGTTCGTCGTCGGCGAGGAGTTCGAGGAGCCCGACCGGCCGGTCGGGGGTGGCGGTGGCCTGTTCGAGGACGCTGACCAGGCGGGCGGCGAGCAGTTCGGCGGTGCTGGGGTCGAAGAGGTCGGTGCTGTACTCGATCCAGCCCTGGATGCCGTTGCCATCGCCCTGTTCGACGAAGTCGAAGCTGAGGTCGAACTTGGCGGTCTCCTGGCCGATCGGTTCGGGGCGGGCGGTGAGTCCGGGCAGGCCGGGGGTGCCGCCGGGTCCGGCGAGGTGGACGACCATGACCTGGAAGAGCGGGTGCCGGGCGAGGGAGCGCTCCGGGTTGACCGCCTCCACCAGCCGATCGAAGGGCAGGTCCTGGTGCTCGTACGCCGCCAGGTCGGTCTCCCGCACCCGGCGCAGCAGTTCGGCGAAGCCCGGGTCGCCGGAGAGGTCGGTGCGCAGGACGAGCGAGTTGACGAAGAACCCGACGAGGTCTTCCAGGTCCTCGTCCGTGCGCCCGGAGACGGGTGCGCCCAGCGGGATGTCGTCGCCGGCGCCGAGCCGGTGCAGCAGGGTGGCCACGGCGGCCTGAGCGACCATGAACATGCTGGCGCCCTCGCGGCGGGCCAGTTCGCGCAACTCCCGTTCCAGCCGCGGCGGGACGGTGAACCCGACGGTGCCGCCGCCGTGCCCCGACTCGGCCGGGCGCGGCCGGTCGGTGGGCAGAGCAAGCTCCACGGGCAGGCCGCGCAGCGACTCGGTCCAGTGGGCGAGCAGGTCGATGCCGGTGTCGTCGAGCAGGTCGCGCTGCCAGAGGGTGTAGTCGGCGTACGTCACCGGCAGCGGCGCCCAGTCGGGGGCGTGGCCCGCTGTCCGGGCGGCGTAGGCGGTGCTCAGGTCGGCGAGCAGCGGCCGCTGCGACCACTCGTCGGTCGCGATGTGATGGAGCAGGAGCAGCAGGACGTGCTCGTCGGGGCCGGTCTCGAACAGGGTGACCCGCAAGGGAAGTTCGTGTTCGAGGTCGAAGGCGTACGCGGCGCACTCGGCGAGCCGCTCGTACGACTCGGTGGTGATCGCGACCTGCGCCTGGGCCGGGTCCAGGACACGCTGGTACGGCAGCCCGTCCTCGGCGGGGAAGACCGTGCGCAGGGTGGCGTGGCGGGCGACGAGGTCGTTGACGGCCTGCGCCAGGGCGACCCGGTCCAACCGGCCCGTGAGTCGCCAGGCGGCGGGAATGTTGTACGCCGGGTTCGGCCCGTCCACCTGGTGCAGCAGCCACAGCCGCCGTTGGGCGGAGGACAGCGGCAGCCGTTCGGGGCGTGTCCGGTCGGCCGTGAGCGCGGGGCGGGTCAGGGCGCGGGGGTCACCGAGGGCGGCGGCGAGCCGGGCCACGGTGGGCGCGTCGAAGACCGCGCGGAGCGGCACCTCGGCGTTCAGGACCGTACGGATGCGACTGACCAGCCTCATCGCCAGCAACGAATGACCGCCGAGGGCGAAGAAGTCGTCGTCCACACGGATGTGTTCGAGCCCGAGGACAGCCGCGAACGCCTGGCACAGGAGTTCCTCGTGCGGGGTCCGGGGCCCACGGCTGGTGACGACGGCCGAGAAGTCGGGGGCGGGCAGGGCTCCCCGGTCGAGCTTGCCGTTGGGGGTGAGGGGCAGGGCGTCCAGGGGGATGACGGCGGCCGGGACCATGTGGGCGGGCAGGGCGATGGCGGTGTGGGCGCGCAGGACGTCCGGGTCCGGTGCGGCACCGGGGGCGGGGACGACGTAGGCGACGAGGCGGTCGTTCCGGACGAGGACGGTGGCGTGCGCGACGGTCTCGTGCGCGGCCAACACCGCGTCGATCTCACCGAGTTCGATCCGGAAGCCACGCAGCTTGACCTGATCGTCGACCCGGCCCAGGTACTCCAGCTCACCGTCCCGGGTCCATCGGGCGAGGTCGCCCGTGCGATACATCCGGCTTCCGGCGGGCCCGTACGGGTCCGCCGTGAACCGCTCGGCCGTCAGACCCGCCCGGCCCAGGTAGCCCCGGGCCAGCTGCGCCCCAGCGAGATACAGCTCCCCCGCCACCCCGGGCGGCACCGGGCGCAGCGCCGCGTCCAGCACGTACGTCCGGGTGTTCCACACCGGGCGGCCGATCGGCACGGCGGTCGCGCCGGGCAGGATCTGGCCGGCCGTCACGTCGACGGACGCCTCGGTGGGCCCGTACAAGTTGTGCAACTCGGCGGCGGGCATCACCTGATGGAAGCGTCCGGCCAGGAGCACCGGCAGCGCCTCGCCACTGCACATCACCCGACGCAGGCTCGCGCCGCAACCCGCCACCCTCGGTTCATCGAGGAAAGCCTGGAGCATCGACGGCACAAAGTGAGTCGTGGTGATCCCACAGTCCTTGATCAGCCCGGCCAGATACACCGGGTCCTTGTGCCCCTCCGGCTTGGCAAGCACCAGGGTCGCCCCCGTGATCAGCGGCCAGAAGAACTCCCACACCGACACATCGAAACTGGACGGCGTCTTCTGCAACACCCGGTCGGCCGAGGTGAGGCCATACGCGTCCTGCATCCACAACAGCCGGTTCACAATCCCCGCCTGCGGCACCACCACACCCTTGGGACGCCCGGTGGAACCAGACGTATAGATCACATACGCCGGATGACGCGGATCGTACGACGTCGGCAGCTCACCACCCGGCCCCTCGGGCAGACCACCCGCGATCACACACACCGGCTCGGCGTCATCCACCATGAAAGCGATCCGGTCGGCCGGATAGTCCGCATCCAACGGCAGGTAGGCAGCACCCGCGCGATGCACGGCCAGCAACGCGACCACCAGATCCACCGAACGCGGCAGAGAGACGGCCACGACACCCTCCGGACCGACCCCCATACCGGCCAGCACACCCGCCAGCCCCTCCACCCGCGCATCCAACTCCGCATACGTCAGAACATCACCCTCGAAAACCAGCGCCGTCGCCCCCGGCGTCGCCGCCACCTGCGCCCGGAACAACTCCGGCAGAGTCAGACCGGGCACCTCGCGGCCGGTGTCGTTCCACTGGCGCAGTACGAGGTGACGCTCGTCGGCGTCGAGCAGGTCGAGGTCGGCGACCGGGACGGCGGGGTCGGCGGCGATCCGCGCGAGCAGCCGCACCGTACGCTCCGTCAGGCGCTGTGCCGTCGGGGGGTCCACGAGATCGGTCGCGTAGTGCAGGAGCAGGGACAGGCGGCCCTCCGCGGCCTCGTCCACGAAGGTGAAGTGGAGGTCGAACTTGGCCATCCCGGTGTCCATGTCGAACCACTCGGTGGACATGCCGAGGACGTCGGGGTCGCCGTCCGGGCGGTAGTGGTAGCCCAGCATGACCTGGAAGAGCGGGTTGCGGCCGGCCACCCGGGGCGGGTTCAGTGCCTCGACCACCCGGTCGAAGGGCACGTCCTGGTGCTCGAAGGCGGTCAGCGCCGACTCCCGTACCCGGGCGAGCAGGTCGGTGAAGGTCGGGGCGTCGGACAGATCGGTCCTGAGTACGAGAGTGTTGACGAAGAAGCCGACGAGGTCGTCCAGGGCGGCGTCGGTGCGTCCGGCGACCGGGACGCCGAGCGGGATGTCGTCGCCCGCGCCGAGCCGGTGCAGGAGAGTGGCGGTGGCGGCTTGGAGCAGCATGAACATGCTTGCTCCGGCGTCTGTCGACAGCTCGCGCAGGCCCGCGGTGACGTCCGCCGGGATGTCGATCCGGACCGTGCCGCCGCGGCCGGTGGGTTCGGCCGGGCGGGGGCGGTCCAGGGGAAGGGCGAGCTCGTCCGGGAGGCCGTTCAGCGCGGTGCGCCAATAGGCGAGTTGGCGTTCCTCGACCTGGTCCAGCAGCTGTTCCTGCCAGAGCGAGTAGTCGGCGTACTGCACAGGCAGCGGCGCCCATCCTGGTGTGCCGCCCGCCGCGCGGGCCTCGTAGGCGGTGTCGAGTTCGCGCAGGAAGGGGCGGTCGGACCACTCGTCGGTGGCGATGTGATGCAGGACGACGGCGACGACATGATCGGCCGGGGCGATCCTGAACACCTCAGCCCGCAGGGGCAGTTCGCGGGCCAGGTCGAAGGGTCGCCGCTGGGCCGTCTCGATCAGCCCGGGCAGTTCGGCCTCGCCGCAGTCGGTCACGGCGAACGACGGCTCGGCGTCCTCCGGAGCCAGGATGCGCTGGTACGGCTCGCCCTCGTGCTCCCCGAAGAGGGTACGCAGGGCCTCGTGCCGTCCGGCCACATCGCGCAGCGCGACCCGGAGCGCGTCCAGGTCCAGGTCCCCGCGCAGCCGGAAGACCAGCGGGAAGTTGTACGCGACGCCTCCGCCGGTGATCCGCTCGACCAGCCACAGCCGTCGCTGGGCCGCCGACAACGGGATCCGCTCGGGCCGTTCCGTCACCGGGACGACCGCCGGGCGGGTGGGCCTGCCGCCGTCGTCCGCGCGGTCGGCCAGCAGGGCGGGCGTCGGGGCCTCGAAGAGGTCGCGGATGGCGAGTTCGGCGCCCAGTTCCGTACGGGCCCGGCTGACCAGGCGGGTGGCTAGCAGCGAGTGGCCGCCCAGGTCGAAGAAGTTGTCCTCGGCGCCGACGGATGCCGGCAGTCCCAGCACCTCGCCGAACAGCCGGCACAGCACCTCTTCACGCGGGGTGCGCGGGCCGCGACCGCCGCCCAGTGCGACGGCGGGTTCGGCGTCGGGCAGAGCCCTGGTGTCGAGCTTGCCGTTGTCGTTCATCGGCAGCCGGTCGAGGGTGACGAAGGCGGCCGGGACCATGTAGTCGGGCAGATCGCGCTTCAGGTCCTCGCGCAGGCGCCGTACGAGGGCGCTGGCGTCGCGTGCCGCGGTGGGGTTGTTGGCGTAGGGCGCGGTGCCGCCGCCCGGCGCGTACAGCCCGCCGGCCACCCGGAAGTCGCCCTCGGTGACGAACAGCGCGTCGAACGCGCCCACTTCACTCGACCAGGTGGTCAGCACTCGATAGCCCAGCCGGGCGCCGAGAGCGTGCAGTTCCTCGGGGTCCACACCGTCCGTGGCCGTCCGGCCGTCGGGGACCGAGGTGATCCGCAGCCGCTCGGGCCGCTCGGTGCGCAGCCGCTCGGGCAGGTTCGGGTGCCACTCCACCACCGGTTCGTCGCCGAGCCGCAGGTCGGCCTCGCCGGCGTACAGCACCGCGTCGTAGCGGTGCCGGGTCAGTTCGTTGTGGTGGCGGCCCCGCTTGGTGCGCAGGTCGACGCCGTAGCCCAGGCCGGTGAAGTAGTCGGGGTCGACGAGGAGTTCCTTCTCCAGCCGCAGGCCGCGCTCGACCGCCCGGCCCATGTCGTCCTCGGCGGTGCCCCGGGCCTGCTGGATCTCCGTGTGGAAGGTGCGGGCGAGCCGCAGGTTGCGGACGTCGCCGACGAACAGGGCGCCGCCGGGGGCCAGCAGGTCCATCGCGCCGTGGATGACGGCGGTCAGATAGTCGATGCTGGGGAAGTACTGGATGACGGAGTTGATGACGACGGTGTCGAAGAACCCCTCGGGGAGCCCGGTCAGGTCGTCGGCCGGGCGGCAGCGCAGTTCGACCTTGGCCGCCAGCTCCGGGTCGCGGAGCAGGTCCTCGCCGATCTTGCGGATGACGGGGGCGGCGAAGTCGGTCGCCCAGTAGGACTCGGCCTCCGGGGCGAGACGGGACAGCAGCAGCCCGGAGCCGACGCCGATCTCGAGGACGCGGCGCGGCTGGAGGGAGCGGATCCGGTCGACCGTGGCCTCGCGCCACTCGTGCATGTGGTCGAAGGGGATGGGCTGTCCGTCGTACGAGCTGTCCCAGCCGGCGTACTCCTCGGTGAAGACGGCGGTGCTGATCTCCTCGTACTCGTCGGAGTAGATCTCCTGCCACTCGCCGACCTGGGCCCGCTCGGCCGACTCCCGCTCGTCCTCGCTCAGGTCGGCGGGCACGACATAGCCGACCAGCCGGTCGTCGCGTACCAGTACGGCGGCCTGGGAGACCTGTGGATGGCGGCTGAGCGCGGTCTCGATCTCGCCGAGTTCGACCCGGTAGCCACGGATCTTGACCTGGTCGTCGGTGCGGCCGAGGAAGTCCAGGTTGCCGTCGGCACGGCGGCGGAGCAGGTCTCCGGTGCGGTACATGCGCTCGCCGGGCGTGCCGAACGGGTCGGCGACGAAGCGTTCGGCGGTCAGGCCCGGCCGGTCGAGGTAGCCGCGGGCCAGGCCGATGCCGGCGATGTACAACTCGCCGGGCACACCGTCCGGTACGGGGCGCAGCCAGGCGTCGAGGAGGTGGGCGCGGGTGCCGCGGATGGGGCGGCCGACGGTCGGGGTGTCGCTGTCGTGGGTGCCGCCGCCGAGGGTGTTGATGGTGTACTCGGTCGGGCCGTACAGGTTGTAGCCGTACGTGCCGTGTGTGTCGCGCAGCCGGGACCAGACCGTCTCCGAGACGGCCTCGCCGCCGAGCAGGACGAGCGGCGGTACGTGGCCTTCCAGCAGGCCTTCCTCGATGAGGAGGCGGGCGTAGGTGGGGGTGACGTTGACGACGTCGATCCGGTGGGCCTCGCAGTACGCCACCAGGGCCTCGGCGTCGCGTCGCAACTCCTCGTCACAGACGTGTACTTCGTGGCCTTCGACGAGCCACAGCAGTTCTTCCCACGACATGTCGAAGGCGAAGGACACGGTGTGCGCGATGCGCAGCCTCCGTCCGCCGGCCGAGGCGATGGCCGGTTCGAAGATCTCCTTCTGGTGGTTGAGCTGCATGTTCGTCAGACCGCGGTAGGGCGTGACCACGCCCTTGGGGCGGCCGGTGGAGCCGGAGGTGTAGATGACGTAGGCGGGGTGCTCCAGGCTGAACCGGGCGGTGACCGGCCCGTCCGGCCGGCCGGCCAGGTCCGCCGCCACGCCCGGGTCGTCCAGCAGGACGCGCGGGAGATCGCCCTCCAGGGTCCCGGACACGGACCGGGTGGTCAGCAGGAGCAGGAGGCGGGCGTCCGCCAGCATCAGGGCGAGGCGGTCGGCGGGGTGGTCCAGTTCAAGCGGCAGATAGGCGGCGCCCGTGCGCAGTACGGCGAACAGGGCGACGACCATGTCGATCGAGCGGGGCAGCCCAAGGGCGATCACCCGCTCGGGTCCGGCTCCGTGGTCCAGCAGCAGCCGGGCCATCCGGTTGACGGCGGCGTCGAGTTCGGCGTACGTCAGCGCGCGCTCACCGAAGACCAGCGCGGTCGCGTCGGGCGTGCGCGTGGCCTGCGCGGCGAGCAGGTCGGCGATGGTGTCCTCGGGGTCGGGCACCCGGCTGTCCGCCCACGCCGACCCCAGTGCGGCGTGTTCGGCGGGCAGCAGCGGGTCGAGTCCGCCGACCGGGGCGGCCAGGTCCCGGGTCATCCGGTCCAGCAGCAGGATGAAGCGGTCCAGCAGATCCTGGGCCTGCCCGGGGCCGACGAGGTCGGGGCGGTGGGAGAGGGTGACCCGGATGCGCGGGCCGGGCGTGACCACGAGGTTGACCGGGTAGTGGGTCGCGTCGACATTGGCCACGGCAGCGGCGCCGTGCCGCTCGCGCAGCCGCTCCAGGCGCTCGCCCGTGTCGTTGTCGCGCAGTACGAAGAGCGTGTCGAAGAGCCTGCGGTGGCCGGTCTCCGCCTGGAGGACGCCGAGGCCCAGATACTCGTACGGCATCAGCTCCAGGCGCCGGTTCTGGATGCGCCGCAGCAGGTCGAGGACCGGTTCCGTGGGGTCGTACGCGATACGGGCGGGCACGGTGTTGAGGAACATGCCGATGACGTTCTCGACGTCCGGGACCTCGCTGGGCCGCCCGGCGACGGTGGTGCCGAAGACGATGTCGGTGCGGCCGGTGGCCGAGGCCAGGGCGAGTCCCCAGCCGGCGTTGAGCAGGGTGTTGAGCGTCAGCCCGTGCGCGCGTCCCCTCTCGCGCAGCAGATCACCCAGCTCGGCCCCGAGCAGGGTGTCCAACTGCTCGGGGATGACCGGCTCCAGGCCCCGGTCGGCGGCGGCCGGGGCCAGCAGCGTGGGCTCGTCGAGACCGGCCAGGGCGGTCCGCCAGGCCGCGGTCGCGATGGTGTCGTCCTGGGTGCCGAGCCAGGTCAGGTAGTCGCGGTACGAGCCGGGCCGGGGCAGGGCGGAGGGGTCGCCGCCGGTCTCGTACAGCGCGAAGAGCTCGTCGAGGAAGAGCCACGCCGACCAGCCGTCCCACAGGATCAGATGGCGGCCGATGACGAGCCGGTCGCCGCGGTCCGCGCCGAGCCGCACGAGCAGCAGCCGGAACAGCGGGGGCGCGGCCAGGTCGAATCGGCGTGTTCGTTCGGCGTCCGTCAACTCCCGCAGTCGTACGTCCTGTTCGACAACGGGGAGGGCGGACAGGTCCACCACGTCGAGCGGTGTCTCGGGGGCGTCGACGATGAACTGGACCGGCTGGCGCAGCCCGTCGCTGGTGAACCCGGCGCGCAGGCTCGGGTTGCGGACCAGCAGGGCGCGGGCGGCGGCACGCAGCCGGCCGGCGTCGACCCGGTCGGCGAAGTCGAAGGTCTCGTGGACGGTGTAGACGTCCAACGCGCCGTCGTCGTACATGGAGTGGAAGAACAGGCCCTCCTGGAGGGGGGCCAGCGGCCAGATGTCGGCGACGTCGCCCGGGGCGAGCCGGTGGACGTGTGCGGTCTCCTCGTCGGTGAGGTCGAGGGTGTCGTGCCCGGCGCTCGGTTCGGCCGGGGCCGCGGTGACGGTGGCGGCCAGGGCGAGGGCGGCGGGGGTGCGGTGTTCGAACACATCGCGCGGGCTGAGCTCCAGGCCCGCGGCCCGGGCCCGGCTGGAGACGCTGATCGAGCGGATGCTGTCGCCGCCGAGCAGGAAGAAGTCGTCGTCCGGGCCGGTGTCTTCGAGACCGAGCACGGACGCGAAGATCTCCGTCAGCACGCGTTCCCGCTCCCCGGCCGGGGCCCGCCGGACGGCGGCGCGTTCCGCCTCGGGGGCGGGCAGCGCGGCGCGGTCCAGCTTGCCGCTGGGGGTGAGGGGGAGCGCGTCGAGGACGACATAGGCGTCCGGGACCAGGGGGGCGGGCAGCGCCTCGGCCAAGGCGGTGCGCAGGGCGAGGGTGTCGAGGTCGGGGGCGCCGGGGACGACGTAGGCGACGAGCCGCTGTTCGCGTACCAGCACGGCGGCCTGCGACACCTGCCGATGACGGCTGAGCGCGGCCTCGATCTCACCGAGTTCGATGCGGTTGCCGCGCAGTTTGACCTGGCGGTCGGTGCGGCCCAGGTACTCGACCGTGCCGTCCTCGCGCCGTCGCACCAGGTCCCCGGTGCGGTACATACGGGCACCCGGCGTCTCGGCGTACGGGTCGGCGACGAAGCGGTCGGCGGTGAGTGCCGGACGCCCGTGATAGCCGCGGGCCAGCTGTACACCCGTCAGATACAGCTCACCGCGAACCCCGGCCGGGACCGGGCGCAGGCATACGTCCAGGATCCGCAGCCCGGTGTTCCACACCGGTCGGCCGATCGGCACGGTGGTCGCGGGCTCACCGTCGTACGCGTGGTGGGTGACGTCCACCGCGGCCTCGGTCGGCCCGTAGAGGTTGTGCAGGGGTACGCCGGTCAGGGCACGCCAGCGCGCGGCGGTCTCCCCCGCCAGTGCCTCGCCGCTGCTGAACACCCGGCGCAGGCCGGCCGCCCACGTGGGATCGGCCGTCACCTCGTCCGCGCCCAGGAAGGCTTCGAGCATCGACGGTACGAAGTGCAGTGTGGTGACGTTCTGTTCACGGATCAGGTCGGCGAGATAGGCGGGGTCGCGGTGTCCGTCCGGCTCGGCGAGGACGACGGTGGCGCCCTCGCGCAGCGCCCAGAAGAACTCCCAGACGCTCACGTCGAAGCTGGACGGCGTCTTCTGGAGCACCCGGTCGTCCGGGGTGAGCCCGTACTCGCCCTGCATCCACGCGAGGCGGTTGACGACGGCCCGGTGGGTGACGACCACGCCCTTGGGGCGGCCCGTGGAGCCGGAGGTGTAGATCAGATAGGCGGGGTCGTCCGGATCGGCGGGGGTGGCGGGGGCCGCCTCGTGCGGTTCACGTGATGCGTGCGGCTCGTCCACGACGAGCGCCGTGAGGCCGTCGGCGTACGGGATTCGCGCCTCGTCGGCCGCGGTGGTCACCACCGTGCGCGCACCCGAGTCGGCCAGCATGTACGCCACCCGGTCGGCCGGGTAGTCGAGGTCGACCGGCAGATAGGCGGCACCGGACTTGAGTACGCCCAGCAGGGCGACCATCAGCTCCGCCGAGCGCGGCACGGCGACGGCGACGAACTGCCCCGGACCCACGTCGCGCGACGTCAGCCGACGAGCGACGGCGTCGGCGCGCGCGTCCAGTTCGGCGTAGGTCAGGGTGTCGGCGCCGAAGACGACGGCGACGGCATCCGGCGTGCGGGCCGCCCGCGCCTCGAAGTCGGCGGCGAGCGTGGTCTCCGGGACGGGCCGGGCGGCGCCGGTGAGGTGGGCGGTGGTGCGCTCCTGCGGGGAGAGCAGGTCGAGGTCGGCCACGGTGCGGCCGGGGTCGTCGGCGAGGGCTTCCAGGACGAGGGTGAGCCGGTCGGCGAGGGCTCGCACGGCCTCCGTGCCGAGCCGCTGGGCGTGGTGCTTGAGCCGCAGATCGAGGCGGCGGCCGGGCTTGACGATCAGGGCGAGCGGATAGTGGACCGCGTCGTGGAAGGCGTGTCCGGTGATCCGGATCGTGCCGGAGGGATCGCTGAGGCCCGGCTCGGCCGGGTAGTTCTCGAAGACGACGAGGGTGTCGAAGAGCTCGCCGTCGCCCGCGAGGCCCGCGACACGCTGGACTTCGGAGAGGCCGAGGTGCTGATGGCCGAGCAGCGCGCCCTGCTCGTCCTGAAGACGGCCCAGAAGGTGGCCGAGCGTGTCCGCGGGCTGCCAACGCAGGCGTGTCGGCAGGGTGTTGATGAACAGGCCGACCATCGACTCGATGCCGTCCACGGCGGTGTCCCGCCCGGAGACGGTCGTGCCGAAGACGACGTCCTGACGCCCGGTCAGCCGACCCAGCAGCAGACCCCACGCGCCCTGCACCGCGGTGCCGAGCGTCACTCCCTGCTCGCGGGCGCGGGCCGCCAGCCGGGCGGTGACCCGCTCGGACAGTTCGACCCGGACCTGCGCGGGCTCGACGGGCGTGCCGTCTGCGGGCGCCTCGACCAGCCGGGTGGGCTCGTCGAGCCCGGCGAGGGCGGTGCGCCAGACCTCGCGCGCGGCCTCGCGGTCCGCCGCCGCGAGCAGGCGCAGATGGTCGCGATAGGGGGCGACTTCGGGCAGCGGGGCGGGAATCTCCGCGTACAACGCCATCAGTTCGCGGTGCAGCACCGGCAACGACCAGCCGTCGGACACGATGTGATGGAAAGTCAGGACGAGTCGGCCGTGTTCGTCGCCGAGCCTGACCAGCGCGCAGCGCAGCAGCGGGGGGTGGGCGAGGTCGAAGCGGCGGGCGCGTTCGTCGGCGGCGACGGCGTCGGCGAGCGGGTGCCGGACCGCGGCGTCCTGCGCGGACAGGTCCACCTCGTGCCAGGGCAGCTCCACTCCCTGGGCGGTGATCTGCACCGGGCGGCCGTCGGTGAGCTGCCGGAAGCAGGCGCGCAGCGGGGCGTGCCGGTCCAGCAGTCGCTGGGCGGCGCGGCGCAGGGCGGTGGCGTCGACCGGGCCGGCCAGTTCGACGACCTGCTGGACGACGTAGGCGTCGCGGTCGGAGCCGTCCACCAGCGCGTGGAAGTAGAAGCCCTCCTGGAGCGGGCCGAGCGGCAGCAGGTCCTCGACGGTGACCGGGTGTTCGCCCTGGAGCGCGACGAGTTCGGCGTCGGTGAGCCGCACCAGCGGTGTGTCGTCGACGACGTCGGTGTCCGCGGCTGTTTCGCCTTCGACGACTTGGGCGAGTTCGGCGACCGTACGGCGGCGGAAGACGTCCCGCGGGGTCAGCGTCAGGCCCGCGCGGCGGGCGCGGATCAGCAGCTGGATGGCGATGATGCTGTCCCCGCCGAGGGCGAAGAAGTCGTCGTCGACGGTGACCGACCTGAGGCCCAGCGCCTGGGCGTACAGGCCGCACAGCAGTTCCTCGCGGGCGTCGCGCGGGGCGCGGCCCGAGCTGAGGGCGGTGTAGTCGGGTACGGGCAGCGCGGCGCCGTCCAGCTTGCCGCTGGGGGTGACCGGCAGCCGGTCGAGGGGGACGAGCGCGGCCGGGACCATGTACTCGGGCAGCCACTCGGCGGCGTACCCGCGCAGGGTCCGCATCAGTGCGCTCACGTCGCGGAACGGCGCGGGACGGTTGGCGTGCGGGTGGCGGCCGGTGCCGGGCCGGTACAGGGTGCCGAAGGGGGTGTCGCCGCGGGCGAACACGGCGTCGAGTCCGCCGTCCTCTGCGGTTCCGTTCCAGGTGACGGCGGTGCGGTGGCCGTGCCGTGCGGCCAGTTCGCGCAGTGCTTCGGGGTCGACCGCGTCGGCGGGCGGGCGGCTGCTGTCGTCCAGCGAACCGAGCGCGGCGAGGTCCTCGGCGAGCCGGGCGTTGGGGATGCCGGTGACGCGCAGCCGGTCGGGCCCGCCGTCGGCTGCCAGTCGGTCGGCGAGGGCGTCGAGGGTGGCGGGGCCGGACCAGGCCAGCTCCTCGACCGGGGAGGGCGCCTGATGTCCGGCACCGGGCGCGGGGTGTGCGAGGGGCCGCAGCACCACGTCGTAGCGGTAGCGCGTCAGTTCGTTGTGGTGGGCGCCGCGCTTGACGCGTACGTCGGCGGTGAAGCCCTCCAGGGCGGTGAAGAAGTCGGGGTCGAGGAGCAGTTCGCCCTCCCATGCCACCGACCGGTCCACGGCGGCGCGCAGCGCCTCCTTGTCGTCCGTGCCCTGCGCCGTGCCCTCCGCGCTGTCCGCCCGGCGGCTCTCCACGGCGGCGCGCAGGGTGCGCAGCAGCCGCAGATTGCGTACGTCGCCCACGAACACCGAGGCGCCCGGGGCGAGCAGACGGCGGACTTGGCGCAGTACGTCCGTCAGGTAGTCGGCGCTCGGAAAGTACTGGGCGACGGAGTTGAGGACGACGGTGTCGAAGTAGCCCTCGGGCAGACCGGTGGTGTCGTGCGCGGGGCGGGCCAGCAGTTCGACCCGGTCGGCGAGGCCGGGGACGGTTCCGACCTGGGCCTGGAGGGAGCGGATGGCCTCGTCGGAGAGGTCGGTGCCCCAATAGGCCTCGCAGTCCGGTGCGATGCGGGACAGGAGCAGGCCGCTGCCGACACCGATCTCCAGGACGCGGCGCGGCCGGAGCGCCGCGATGGCGTCCACCGTGGCCGCTCGCCACTCGCGCATCTCGGCGAGCGGGATGGGCAGCCCGTCGTACATGCTGTTCCAGCCGGCGAAGTTCTCCTGGAAGCCCTCGGATCCGGCGGCGGCGTAGAGGAGTTCGTGCAGGTCCTTCCATTCGGTGACCTCCGTCGTGCCGTCCGCGGAGGCCTCCAGCGAGGGCACGACGTACGCGGCGAGCCGCCGGTCGCCGGGACGGTCCTCGCGGACGACGACGGCCGCTTGTGCGACGGCGGGGTGGGAGCGCAGCACGGACTCGATCTCGCCGGGCTCGATGCGGAAGCCGCGGATCTTGACCTGGCTGTCGGCCCGGCCGAGGAACTCCAGGCGTCCGTCGGCTTTCCAGCGGACCAGGTCGCCGGTGCGGTAGAGGCGTTCGCCGGGTGCCCCGAAGGGGTCGGCGACGAATCGCTCGGCGGTGAGGTCGGGGCGGCCGAGGTAGCCGCGGGCGAGTCCGGCGCCGCCCAGGTACAGCTCGCCGGGGACTCCGGCGGGGACGGGCGTCAGCCTGCCGTCCAGTACGTAGGCGCGGGTGCCCGGGTCCGGGACACCGATGGGCACGATGCTGCCGGCGGGGGTGTCGGGGTCGCACCGGCCGAGGGTGGAGTTGGTGGTGGCCTCGGTCGGCCCGTACGCGTTGAACATCATGCGGCCGCGGGCGTAGCGCCCGACCAGTTCGGGCGATACCCGTTCCGTTCCCGCCAACAGGGTTGCGTCTGGCGGTAGTTGTACGTCGTCGGGCAGGGCGGCGAGCAGGGCGGGCGGCAGGATCATGAACGTGATGCCGTTGGCGTTCGCGTAGTCGGCGAGCGGCGCTTCGGGCACCCGCAGCTCGGCCGGTACGACGACGAGCCGGCCGCCGGAGAGCAGGCCGAGGCACAGGTCCCAGAAGGCCACGTCGAAGCTGGGCGAGGCGAACTGCAGAACCCGGCTGTGCGCACCGATGCCGAAGCGCTCGCTCTGGGTGGCGACGAGCTTCGCGACACCCGCGTGGGACAGCACGACACCCTTGGGGCGGCCGGTCGAGCCGGAGGTGTAGATGACGTACGCGGCGTTCGCGACCGTCAACTCCCCACGCAGTTCGGGGCCGTGGGCCCCGTGACGCGCGAGTTCGGCCGTCGTGTCCGGGGCGTCGAGGATCAGCAGGTCGGTGTCCGGCGGCAGGTCGGCGGCCACCTCCGCGGTGGTGACGAGGCAGACCGGGTCGGCGTCGGTGAGCATGTACGCGATGCGGTCGGCCGGGTAGTCGGTGTCGATGGGCAGATAGGCGGCACCGGACTTGAGGACGGCGACCTCGGCGACGATCAGTTCGGCCGAGCGCGGCACGGCGAGGGCGACCACCTTCTCGGGTCCCGCACCCCGTGCGACGAGGGCATGGGCGAGGCGTGCCGCGCGCTCGTCGAGTTCGGCGTAGGTGAGCCGGGTGTCGGCGAAGACAAGGGCCACGGCGTCAGGGCGGGCCTCGACCTGCGCGGCGAACATCTCCGGCCAGGTCGCGGCGGGCACTTGGTGCTCGGTGTCGTTCCACTCGACGAGGATCCGGTGGCGTTCCTCGTCACCGAGAAGCGCCAGGTCGCCGACGGTGGCGCCGGGGCGGGAAAGGGCATCCGTCAGCAGGGTCGCGTAGTGACCGAGCAGCCGGTCGACGGTCTCGGCCGCGAAGAGATCCGTCCGGTACGTCGCGTGCACCTCGCCCCCGCCGACGCGCAGGACGAGATCCAGCGGACCGCCGTCCCACAGCTGGGCCGATTCCGGGCCGGTGGTGAACCCGGTGTTGCAGAACACGCCTCCGCCGCGGGTGGGTTCAGGATCCAGCAGTGCGGTGAGCGCGGACAGCGGGACCCGGTGGGCGACGCCCTGCGCGCAGGCGGTGGCGGTGCGCGCGGCGAGTTCCGCGAACGGGGTGTCGTCGTCGAGTGCTATCCGTATCGGCAACCCGTCGTGAGCTATGGCGAGTTCGCCCACGCGACCGCCATAGCGGTGCAGGAGCGCGGCGTACGCGGCGAACAAGGTGGCCTCGGGGGCGATGGCTGCGAGCGCGCGAGTGCGGGTCAGTGTGTGACCGGCGGCGTGCTGCGGATAGGGGAAATCGACGGGAAGGACGGCTTCGGACGGCAGTGGAACGAGGTGTCCACGCCAGAATTCCGCCGTAGGCGCCGCCAGTTCTTCGTCACTCGAGTTACCCGACACAGGTGCCGCGCCTCCCAAAACATGCCGAACCAGCTCGTCAGAGCCCCGACCGGTCGCCATATTAAGGTAAGCATTACCTAACTAGATAGACCTTTCCGGGGACGAGAACTCCACAGCCCAGGGCGGTACAGTTAAGGGCCGCCTAACCTAAGGGAGTTGACCGTGGAGCAAGGCCGGTGACCCGGGCGGGCGGACTGCGCCCCACTCTGCTCGTGGGCCTGGTCCTCACGGTCCTGGCCCTCCTGTGTCTGCTGTCGATCGGCCTCGGCGCTCTCAACATTCCTCCGACGCAGGTCGTCCGGACCGTGTTCGGCGATCCGCCGAGCCAGAACGTCGAGGACGTGATCTGGTCGGTACGCGTCCCGCGCACCACCCTCGGACTGGCCACCGGAGCCGCACTCGGACTGTCCGGCGCCCTCATGCAGGCCCTGACCCGCAATCCCCTCGCCGACCCCGGGATCCTCGGCGTCAGCGCGGGCGCCGCCTTCGCCATCGTGATCGCGGTCGCAGTACTCGGAGTCGGCTCCCTTTACGGGTATGTGTGGTTCGCCTTCGCCGGGGCCCTCGTCGCCAGCGTGGTGGTCTTCCTGCTCGGCAGGCTGGGGCGCTCCGGCGCCACACCGGTCAAGCTCGCCCTGGCCGGAGTGGCCATCACCTCGCTGCTCTCCTCACTCACCAGCGCCGTCGTCCTCACCAACCCCGACGCCCTGGACCGCTTCCGCTTCTGGTCGGCCGGCTCCCTCGCCGGCCAGGACGGCGGTGTGGTGCTGCGGCTCCTGCCCTTCCTCGCCGTCGGCGCGGTCCTCGCCATCGCCTCCGCGCCCGCGCTCAACAGCCTGGCCCTCGGCGACGACGTGGCCGCCTCGCTCGGGCGGCGGATCGGTCTCGTACGACTCCAGGGCGTCACCGCCGTGGTGCTGCTCACCGGCGCGTCGGTCGCCGTCATCGGCCCGGTCGTCTTCCTGGGACTGGTCGTGCCCCACCTCGCACGGATTCTGGCCCAGCGGGCCGGACTCGGCCCCGACCACCGGTGGCTGCTCCCGCTCTCCGCGGCCCTCGCCCCCTGTCTGCTGCTCACCGCCGACATCCTCGGACGCCTGGTGGACCGGCCGCTGGAAATCCAGGCCGGGGTGCTCGTCGCGTTCATCGGAGGCCCCTTCTTCATCGCCCTGGTCCGCCGACGCAAACTCGCGGAGGTGTGAGCATGCCCGCACTCACCACGCCCACCGCCCCGACGACTCCCCGCGCGTCCAGGGCGCGCAAGACCTTCCGGCTGGTCGCCCCGCCCGTCTCCGGCGTGCTGCGGCCGCGGCTGATCGCGGTCTGCGTCGCGCTGACCGGCGCGGTGTTCCTGCTGTTCTGCTGGGGAGTCACCCTCGGCGACTATCCGATCGGTTTCACCGACGTGGTCAAGGCGCTGGCCGGCGTCGGCGACCCCAGTACCGTGATCGTCGTACAGGACCTGCGGCTGCCCCGCGCCCTGACCGGGCTGCTGGTGGGCATCGCCTTCGGGATCTCCGGAGCGGTGTTCCAGACGATGACGCGCAACCCGCTGGCCAGCCCGGACATGATCGGTCTGACCGAGGGCGCCGGGACGGCCGTGGTGGCGGGCATCGTGCTCGGCTGGGACAGCGGCCTCGGCACCCAGGGCCTCGGTCTGCTCGGCGCCCTGACCACGGCCCTGGTCGTGTACGCGCTGGCCTGGAAGCACGGAGCCACCGGCTACCGGATCATCCTGGTCGGCATCGGGGTGTCGTGGATCTGCACCAGCGCCACCGACTTCCTGCTCGCCAGGGGCCAGCAGTTCGCGGCGGAGGCGGCCGTCGGCTGGCTGGTCGGCAACCTCAACGGCCGTACCTGGGACATGGTCACCACACTCGCCGTCGCCATGGCCTTCCTCGTTCCCGTGGCCCTGGCACTGGGCCGCCAGATGCGCGTCCTGCAGCTCGGCGACGACGTGGCCGCCGGGCTCGGCACCCGTGTCCAACCGGTACGGCTCGCGCTCATGCTGACCGGGGTCGGCCTGATCGCCTTCGGCACGGCGGCCGCGGGACCGGTCGCCTTCGTCGCGCTCGCCGCCCCGCAGATCGCCCAACGCCTGGCCGGCACGGCATGGCCACCACCGGTCACCGCCGGACTCACCGGCGCGCTCGTCGTCCTCGGCTCCGACCTCATCGCACGTGAAGCGATCTCCGGCACCGAACTGCCGGTCGGGATCGTCACCGGCGTCCTCGGCGCGCCGGTACTGCTCTGGCTGCTCATCCGCGCCAACCGCGCGGGCTCAGGAGGCTGAACGCATGGCAACCACCACCCCCGGCCCGCCGCCACGCCCCGGCTCGGACACCTCCACGGACCACGAGACGGGCCCTGACTCCGGGACCACGGCGCCGATCACCACAGGTTCGGGTTCCGGTTTCACTTCCGGTTCCCGGACGACCACCATGACGACCACCACCGGTTCCGATTCCCGTACGACCACCACCGCCGCCTCCCGGCCGGGGCCCGAACTCAACGCGAGCGGTCTGCATCTGGCGTACGACCATCGACTGGTCGTCGAGGACCTCGACCTGGAGGTGCCCACCGGCCGGATCACCGCCATCGTCGGAGCCAACGCCTGCGGCAAGTCGACGCTGTTGCGCGCCCTGGCCCGGCTGCTGACGCCTCGCCAGGGGGCCGTGCACCTGGACGGCCGGGCGCTGCGCTCCATACCGGCCCGGGAACTGGCGCAACGGCTCGGGATCCTCCCGCAGACGCCGGTGGCACCGGAGGGGCTGACCGTCATCGACCTGGTCAGCCGGGGGCGTTCACCGCACCAGACCTGGTGGCGGCAGTGGTCGAAGGCCGACGAGCGCGCCGTGCACGAGGCCCTGGCGGCGACGAATCTGACGGAACTGTCCGACCGTTCCGTGGACGAGTTGTCGGGCGGGCAGCGCCAGCGCGCATGGATCGCGATGGCCGTGGCCCAGGGCACTCCCGTGCTGCTCCTCGACGAGCCGACCACCTATCTCGACCTGGCCCACCAGATCGACGTACTCGACCTCATCACCGACCTCAACCGGCGGGAACACCGCACGGTGGTGATGGTGCTGCACGACCTCAACCAGGCCTGCCGGTACGCCGATCACGTCATCGCCATGAAGTCCGGCCGCATCGTCGCCGAGGGGCCACCGGCCGACGTCATCACCGCGGCCACCGTCGAGGACGTCTTCGATCTGCGCTGCCAGGTCGTCACCGACCCGGTGAGCGGCACGCCGCTGGTGATTCCGATGGGCCGCCATCACGACGCGGTTCCGGCCGGATGGAATGACGAGGTTTAACAAGGACTTCCACCGGAACTGACAGCCAGTCATCCGGTCATCCCTCACAGGCCATTGCAAGGTAAGGCTTACCTTATCTACGATATGGCTCGCTGAGGGAGGCGATGTCCACGGTGAAAGCACCGCACTGCGAACCGGACACCATTCACGACGTCCTCGGAATAGGCTTCGGTCCGTCAAATCTGGCACTCTCCATCGCCATTGACGAACACAACACGAAGCTTCCCGAAAGCCAACGGCTCAAGGCACTCTTCCTGGAACGGCAGCCGAGCTTCGGCTGGCACCGGGGCATGCTCATCGACGACGCGACCATGCAGGTGTCCTTCCTGAAGGACCTGGTCACCATGCGGAACCCCACCAGTGACTTCAGCTTCCTGTGCTACCTACGGGAGCGGGGCCGACTGGTCGACTTCCTCAACCAGAAGACGCTCTTCCCGCTCCGCGCCGAGTTCCACGACTATTTCGAGTGGGCCGCCGCCAGGGTGCGCCACCTCGTCGAGTACTCCTGCGAGGTGCTGTCCGTCTCCCCCGTACGCGGGGACGACGGCGAGGTGTCCTACCTGGACGTGACCTGCCGTCACCCGGACGACCCGGCCCGCACCGTGACCCACCGGGCCCGCAACATCAGTGTGGCCGTCGGCCTCGAACCCCATCTGCCGCCCGGCACCGTCCTGTCCGAACGGGTCTGGCACAACAGTCAGTTGATCCCTAACGTCGCCGAACTGACCGCCAGGGACACCCCGGTGCGCCGGGCCGTCGTGCTCGGCGCCGGCCAGAGCGCCGCGGAGGCGGTGGACTACCTCCACCGCACGTTCCCCGACGCGGAGGTCTGCGCGGTCTTCGCCAAGTACGGGTACACCCCCGCCGACGACAGCCCCTTCGCCAACCGGATCTTCGACCCCGAGGCCGTGGACGTGTACTTCTCGTCCCCTCCCGAGGTCAAACAGTCCCTCGTCGACTACCACCGCTCCACCAACTACTCGGTCGTCGACATGGACCTGATCGAGGCCCTCTACTCGACCGCCTACCGCGAGAAGGTGCACGGCCGGGAACGACTGCGGTTCCTCAACGTCTCCCGCATCCGCGATGTGCGCGAGCACCCCGACCGACTCGACGTCGCCGTGGAGTTCCTGCCCACGGGCGAACGGCAGGTCATGGAGGCCGACCTGCTCGTCCATGCCACCGGCTACCGTTCCCGGGACATCGGCGCCCTGCTCGGTGACTCCGCCAAGCTCTGCCTGCGCGACGACGGCGACGACGTCCGCGTCGGCCGCGATCACCGGGTGGAGGTCGCGGCCGAGGTGACCGCGGGCATCTACCTCCAGGGCGGCACCGAGCACACCCACGGGCTGACCTCGACCCTGCTGTCCACCACGGCGATCCGCGCCGGCGAGATCCGCGACTCCCTGGTCGCGCGCCGGGCCACCGGCCGGGCCACCGTCTGACCCTTCTCCGACCGACCCTTCTCTGGAACCGTGAACACTTTTGCCGAAAGTGTTCACGGTTCCAGAGACACCTATGCGGTGGCGGCGGCCGCCGCTCGGCCGGCCTGGCGGCCGGAGAACAGACAACCGCCGAGGAACGTACCCTCCAGGGAGCGGTACCCGTGCACCCCGCCACCGCCGAACCCCGCGACCTCACCGGCCGCGTACAGGCCGGGAACCGGGGTGCCTTTCGCATCGAGGACACGGCCGGACAGGTCGGTCTGGAGACCGCCGAGTGTCTTGCGGGTGAGGATGTTCAGCCGTACGGCGATCAGCGGTCCGGCGCTGGAATCCAGGATCTTGTGGATCGAGGCGGTACGGCTGAGCGAGTCGCCGGTGTAGGCGAGCGCGTTACGGATCCCCATCACCTGAACGTCCTTGGTGTACGGGTTGTCGATCTCCCGGTCCCGGGCGTCGATCTGCCGTTTGAGGTCGGCCAGGTTGATGAGACCGTCCCCGGTCAACTTGTTCATCCCGGTGACCAGTTCGGGAAGCGTGGAGGCGACGACGAAGTCGACTCCGTTCTTCTTGAATCTCTCGATCGGCTCGGGCGTCTGCCAGATCCGCGAGAGGAGCATCAAGATGTCCTTGTTGGTGAGGTCCGGGTTCTGCTCCGACCCGGACAGCGCGAACTCCTTCGCGATGATCTTCTGCGTCGTGACGAACCACGAGTAGTCGTACCCGGTGTCGGTGATCGACTTGAGGGTGTGGAGGGTGTCGTAGCCGGGGAGGTCGGGGGCGGAGAAGCGTTTGCCGGTGGCGTCGAACCACAGGGACGACGGGCCGGGCAGGATGCGGATGCCGTGATTGGCCCAGATCGGGTCGTAGTTGCGAAGCCCCTCGGTGTAGTGCCACATCCGGTCGGGGTTGACGATCCGCCCGCCCGCCTTCTCCGTGATCGCGAGCATCCTGCCGTCCACGTGCGCGGGCACCCCGGTGATCATGGACTTGGGTGGGGTCCCCAACCGGGCCGGCCAGTTCTGCCGTACCAGATCGTGATTGGCGCCGATGCCCCCGGAGGTGACGATCACCACCGGCGCGCGCAGCTCGAAGTCGCCGACCACGGTGCGGGAACTGGCTTTGCCCCGGGCCGCGTTGCTCGGCTCCAGGACCGCCCCGCGGACGCCGGTGACGACACCGCCCGTGCGGACGACCTCGTCGACGCGGTGCCGGAACTTGAACGTCACCTTGCCGTCCGCGACCGCCGCCCGCACCTTCTTCTCGAACGGTTCGACCACGGCCGGACCGGTGCCCCAGGTGACATGGAAACGGGGGACGGAGTTGCCGTGCCCGTCCGCGAGGCCGCCGCCGCGCTCGGCCCATCCGACGATCGGGAACCAGCGCACCCCGAGCCCGTAGAGCCAGGACCGCTTCTCCCCGGCCGCGAAGTCCACATACGCCTCGGCCCACTTGCGGGCCCAGTGGTCCTGGCCGAGAGGATCGGTGACACCGCGGTCGAAACCGGCGGTGCCCTGCCAGTCCTGCCACGCCAGTTCGTGCGAGTCCTTGATGCCCATCAGCCGCTGCTCGTCGGAGTCGACGAGGAACAGACCGCCGAAGGACCAGAACGCCTGACCGCCGAGATTGCTCTCCGGCTCCTGGTCGAGGAGCAGCACCTTGCGGCCGGCGGCCGCCAGTTCGGCTGTCGCGACCAGACCGGCGAGCCCGCCGCCGACCACGATGGCGTCGGCGTCCGTGCCCGCCGAGGCGCCGAAGGCGGGTGCGGTCTGTGCGAGGGCGGCGCCGGCGAGCACGCCCCCTGCCACCGTCAGGGCACGGCGACGGCTGATGACGGCCGGGGATGGCGAATTCTCCATGGGCTGCCTTCCGGAGGGTTGCGGAGGGTGCGGAGCGGTGCGGAGGGTGCGGGAGACACAAGGGATGTTCTTGCGACGACTGCGCTGTTACCGTCGGTAGCCCACAGGGAATCAGGTCGTCACAGCAATGTGGTAGTGGCCGGGCGCCAACGTGATCACCGCTCCGTTGTGGCCCGACGACAGCGTGCGGACGGAGAGAACGTGCGGACGGAGAAGTGGCTCATGACGGTCGTTCATGAACGCGAGCCGGTCACCGAGATCCTGCGGGCCATGGCCGTCGACGCGGATGTGTGCCACGAACTCGTCCGCGCGGCGAGGGCCCAGTCCCCCGAGGTGGCCCGGCTCCCCGAGGCGGAGACCCGTTCCCACGTCACCGCCATGATCCGCGCCGCCGGCGGGTGGTTCAGCACCTTCGACCGGGTCGAGCACGAGGACTTCACGGCAGCCCTGTTACTGGGCGCCGACCGGGCGGGCCAGAGCGTGCCCATGACCGCGGTACTGCGTGGTGTCCAGGCCGCGCTCACCCGCGCGGTGGAGATCACCGTCGACCGGTGCCGCGCGGCCGGGGTGCCCGACGGCGCCCTGCTCACGCTGGTCCTGCGGCTGAAGGAGTACGGCGACGCGGTCGAGCGGCATGTGATCAACGGATATCGCGCGGCGGAGCGGGCGGCACCGCACGAGACCGCGGAGGTGCGCACGAGTCTGCTGCGGCGGCTTCTGGTCGGCGGAGTCGTGCCGTCCGCCGAGGAGATGACGAGGGCGGGGGCGCCGCCGGACGGCGGCGGACTCCACCACTGCCTCGTCGCGGACGCCACCGATCCCGCGTCCGCGCGCCGCCTCATGGACCGGTTCTCCGCGCTTCGCGGAATCTTCGGTCTCGTGGAGGGACGACTGGCGGGCCTGTGCCGCCGGATGCCCGGCAGCACGGAAGCGGGGACGGGGACTCTGGTCGTGGTCTCCTCGGCCGCGCCCTTGGAGGAGATCCGTCCGCTGTACCGGCTGTGCACCCGAGCCCTGGACATCGGCGTACGCCAGAGGCGTCACGGCCGGTACGAGCTGACCGACTTCGCCGCCGAGATCGCCCTCGCCGACCAGCCGCTGCTGGGCGCGCAGCTGAGCGGCCGGCTCCTGGGAGCCCTGGACCAGTCGGACGACTTCCACCGTCAGCTCGCGCTCACCGCGCTGACGTTCCTCGACAACGGCAGGCGCCTGGACCAGACCGCGACGGCCCTGTTCACCCACCCCAACACCATCCGCTACCGGCTCGACCGCCTCCAGCAGATCACCGGACAGTCACTGACCGACCTCCCGCCGGAGAGCCTCTCCGGCCCGCTGAGCACCCTGCACTGGTGGTGGGCCCTGACCACCTGGCTGGGCGGACCGGACCGGGACGACTCCGGCGCATGACATCAGGCCGGACCCGGCGTCCTGTAACCAGGGGTAACAAAGTCGGTGACGTAGAGTCAATCCTTGGGGTGGGATCTCGAGGGGGATGAATTGACGCTGGAGCCCGTGCGCTTCGCGGTCCTGGGCCCGGTCCGTGCCTGGCGGGCGGGAACGGAACTGGACCTCGGGCGTCCCAAGGAGAGAGCGCTGCTGGCACTGCTGCTGGTGCGCGCCGATGCACCGGTCGGCATGAGCGAGATCGTGGACACGCTGTGGGGCCACCGTCCGCCGCCCACCGCGGTCAATGTGGTGCGCCGCCTCGTCGGGTCGCTGCGGCGTCTGCTGGAGCCCGGCCTGCCCGCCCGTGCCACGGGCCACTGGCTGGTACGGGACGCGGGCGGATACCGCCTGCTGACCGACAGCGGCTCCTTGGACCTCCTGCGCTTCCGCGAACTCCGTGACGAGGCCCGGCGCACCGCCGCGGAAGGGGCGTCCGCACGGAGCGCGGAGCTGTTCACCGAGGCACTGTCCCTGTGGCAGGGGCCGGTCGCCGCCGGGATCCCCCAGGAGGTACGCGCACACGCGGTGTTCGGCCTGCCGAGCCGGGAGTACGTCGCCGCCGTGCGGGAGGCGGCCGACGCGGCCCTGCTCGCCGTCGGCCTGGCCGGCACGGTCCTGCCCGAGCTCCAGAAGGCCGCCGCCGACCACCCGTTGGACGAGCCGCTGCTGGCCAGGCTGATTCTCGCGCTGGCCGCCGACGGCCGGCGGTCCGAAGCACTGCGCACCTACCAGGAGGCGTGCGCCCGGCTCGACGACGAGCTGGGCATCGACGCCGGCCCGGAACTGCACGACGCCCACCGGACGGCGTTGCTGTACACCCCCGCACCCCTCACGTCGCCCGGGTCCGGCCCGCCCCACCGCGAACCCGATGAACCGGCCTCCGGTCTCCCCGAGCCACAGACGCCTCCCGCGCCGGCACCCGCGCAACTGCCCCACGACCTGGCGACGTTCACCGGCAGGCAGACCGAACTCGACGACGCGCTCGGACCGCTGACGAGTGAGGCGTCGCCCACCGCGACGGTGGTGATCAGCGCCATCGGCGGAATGGCGGGGATCGGAAAGACCACGCTCGCCGTGCACTGGGCCCATCAGGTCGCCGACCGTTTCCCCGACGGGCAGCTCTACGTCAACCTGCGCGGATTCGACCCGTCGGGAGAGGCCATGAACCCGGGCGAGGCCGTCCGCGGTTTCCTGGACGCGCTGGGAGTGCCGCCCGAGCGCATCCCGCACGGCGTCGACGCCCAAGCCGCGCTCTACCGCAGCGTGTTGGCCGGCCGCCGGTTCCTCGTCCTGCTGGACAACGCGCGCGACACCGATCACGTCCGGCCGCTGCTTCCCGGCACGCCCGGCTGTCTCACCGTCGTCACCAGCCGCAACCAACTCTCCGGGCTGGTGGCCGCGCACGGGGCCCACTCGCTGACCTTGCGTCCCTTCGACGCCGACCAGGCACGGGCATTCCTCGGCCACCGGCTGGGCGCCGAGCGCATCGCGGCCGAGCCCCGGGCGGCAGCCGAGATCATCACCTTGTGCGCCGGACTGCCGCTCGCCCTGGCCTGCGTCGCCGCGCGGGCTGCCACCCATCCGCACTTCCCGCTGTCCGCCGTCGCCGCCGAGCTGTGGGAGGCCCACGGCAGCCTCGACGCCTTCGCCCACCCCGACACCTCGGCAGACGTCAGCGCGGTCTTCTCCTGGTCCCTCGGCGCCGTCTCCGCCGAGGCCTCCCAGCTCTTCCGGCTGCTCGCCCTGCACCCCGGCCCGGACTGCTCCGTACCGGCCGCGGCCGCCCTGGCCGGGGTTCCGGTGCGGGAGGCCCGGCGGCTGCTGGCCGAGTTGTCCGGCATTCACCTCATCAACGAGCACGCGCCCGGCCGCTACGCCTTCCACGACCTGCTGCACGCGCACGCCACCCAGCTCGTCCACACCCATCACCCGGAGGCCGCACGCCGCGCGGCCGCACGGCGACTGTTCGAGCACTGTCTGCACACCGCCCACGCCGCGGCGCTGCTGCTCGCCCCGCACGGCGATCCGATGCCGCTCGAGCCTTCCGCACCCGGGGTCGCACCCGAGCCGCTCGCCGACGACAGTCAGGCCCTGGCCTGGCTGTCGGCCGAGTACCGGATGCTGCTGGCCGTCGTCGACGCGGCCGCGAGCTCCGGTCACGAACGACTCGCCTGCCTGCTCGCCTGGGCGCTGGAACCCTTCTTCGACCGGCGGGGAGACTGGCACGGCTGGGCCGCCACCCAGCGCACCGCGCTGGCGGCCGCACAGCGGCTCGCCGATCCGGCGATGGAGGCCCGCGGGCTGCGCGCACTGGCCCGGGCGGAGGGCAGGCTGGGCCTGCACGACCGGTCCCGCCCCCGCCTCGATCGCGCCTTGGAGCTCTTCGCCGCGTCGGGGGACGACATCGGGCGGGCCAACACCCACCGCAGTCTGGGCTGGGAATGCGAGCAGCGGGGCGACCTGCCCGGTGCCCTCCGGCACAACCAGCTGGCCCTGGGCCTCTTCCGGACCGCCGGCCTGCGCGCCGCACAGGCCAGCGTCCTCAACTCCGTCGGCTGGTACCACGCCCAGCTCGGGGACTACCGCAAGGCCCTGAGCCACTGCTTCGAAGCCCTGTCCATGCTGCAGGACCTGGGGGACCGCTACGGCCAGGCCGCCACCTGGGACAGCATCGCCTACGCCTACCACCACCTCCACCGTCATCCGCACGCCCTGCTCGGCTACCGCAACGCGATCGCCCTCTACCAGGAGCTGGGGGTGCCGTATCCCGAGGCCGAGACCCTCACCCGCCTCGGCGAAACCCAGCTCGCGACGGGCAACGACGCGGGGGCCCGCGCCTCCTGGCGAGAAGCCCTCGTCATCCTCACCGAGCTCGGCCACCCCGACGCCGACCGGGTCCGCGCCCGGCTGCACGGGAGGGACAAGCGGCTCGATCTCACGTAACCCCGGGCAGGGGGCGCACTCGGCTCCCCGGCGAAGGGCAGACGCAGGCCGTGTCGGGCGTCGGCGTTCTGGGCCCGCCGTCCCGACCGTCCGAAGGCCGTAGTTTGAAGACGTGATGCAGTTCGAGTTACTGGGCCCCTTGCGGGTCCGGCGTGCGGAGCGGGAAGTCGATCTCGGGTTCCCCCAGCAGCGGGCCCTGCTGGGGCTCCTCATGGTGCGGGCGGGCCGGCCGGTACAGCTGGGCGAGATCGTCGACGTACTGTGGGCGGGCCGCCCTCCGGCCAGCGCCACGAATGTCGTGCGCCGCTATGTCGGTTCGCTGCGGCGGCTGCTCGAACCGGGGCTGGCGCCGCGGGCGCCGGGCCGTCGTCTGCTCGGCCGCGCCGGTGGTTACCTGCTGGAGGCGGAGACCGGCGAAATCGATCTGCTGCGCTTTCGCGACCTCACCCGACAGGGCAAGCGGGCCGTTGCCACCGGCAGGCCCGAGGAGGCGGTAGGGCACTTCGTCACAGCCCTGCGCGAATGGCGCGGCCCGGTGGTGGCCATGGGCATCCCCGCGTCGGTACGGGAGCACGCTCTGTTCGGCGCGGTGGAGCGCGAGTTGACGCAGACGACGCAGATGGCTGCCGACGCGGCCCTGCTGTGCGGCCGGACGGAGCAGGTGCTGCCCGGCCTGCGCCGGGCCGCCGAGCTCGACCCTCTGAACGAGTCCCTGCACGCCCGGCTCGTCATGGTCCTCGCGGCCACCGGACTGCAGGCCGAGGCATTGGCGGCGTACGAGGAGGTCCGGCGCCGACTGGCGGCGGAGCTGCGGGTAGCTCCCGGGGCCGAACTGACCGGCGCCCACACCCGGGTACTCCAACAGGACCTGCGGACACCGGCCCCCGAGTCCGGCCGGACCCTGCGGGCACCCGCACCCGGGGCCCCGCCCGGCCTCAACTCGCCCACACGCCGACCGCCGTCCGGCCAGGACCGACGGGCACCCGAACCCCCGTCCGGCCTGGATCGGCGGACCAGGCCGTCCGAGCCGATGGAGCCCCTCGCCCGGCCGGCCCAGTTGCCGCCCGGGCTGACGGTCTTCGCCGGGCGGACGGGCGAGTTGAGCAGCCTCACGGAGATCGCCGAGGCCGCGGCCTCTTCCGGGGCGCCCACGACGATCCTGGTCAGCGGGATGGCGGGGATGGGGAAGACCGCGCTGGCGGTGCGCTGGGCCCATGAGGTGGCCGATCGCTTCCCGGACGGTCAGCTCCACGCCGAGTTGGGCGGATTCGATCCCGCCAGGCCCACGCCCGAACCCGCCGAAACACTCCGCGGGCTGGTCACCGCTCTCGGAGCCTCTCCCCGGCACCTCCCCACCGGTACGGACGCGCTCGCCGGCCTGTACCGCGGTCTGCTGGCGGGCCGCCGGGCGCTGGTCCTGCTGGACGACGCGGCCGGCACCGAGCAGGTGCGCCCGCTGTTGCCCGCCTCGCCCGGCTGCCTGGCCCTGGTCACCAGCCGCAAGGGGCTGCCCGGACTGATCGCCTCGGGTGCTCGTCCGCTGCGCCTGGAACTGCCGTCCGCCGGGGACGCCCGCGCCTCGCTGGCCCTGCGCGTCGGCCCGGAGCGACTGGCCGCCGAGCCCGGGGCGGCCGAGGAGATCATCGCCCGGTGCGGGCGCCTGCCACTGGCCCTGGCCATCGTCGCCGCGCGCGCCGTCAGCCGCCAGGACTTCCCGCTGGCCGCCATCGCCGCCGAACTCCGCGACTGCCACGGCAGCCTCGATGCCTTCGCGGGTCTCGGCGCCGCCTTCTCCCCTTCCTACCGGTCGCTGACACCCGCCGCCGCCCGGCTGTTCCGACTCCTGTCGCAGCACCCCGGCCCCGACATCTCGGCGGGTGCCGCCGCCGACCTCGCCGGACTGCCCGTGCACCGGGCCCGGCCGATCCTCAACGAACTCACCGACGCCCATCTCGTCACCGAACCCGTTCCGGGCCGCTACACCGTGCACGACCTGCTCCGCGCGTTCGCCGCCGAACTCCCCGACCTCCCCGAGCCGGAGTCCCTGTCACTCCCGCGTCACTCTTTTTGAACTCCCGCCGACCTACGCTCCGATCGGAGTGGACGACCGGCCCCTGGGATCCGTCGCCCCTCCTCGCAACAGTTCGGCAGGCTTGAGAGGAAACGGCGGATGACGTCCACCTTCAGCACCATCGAGGTCGACGGCGGTGAGACCGGTGTGTGCCGGATGCCCCTGGGCCTCGGCATCGTCATCACGAGCGCGGCGCCCGCGAGCCTGCCCCAGGACGGTCGGCCGCACCCGGCCCGGCGGGCTCACCGGTTGGTCGCCCGGGACAGCGGCGAGTATCTCTTCGTAGGCGTACGAGGCGGCCACGGCAACCTCGATTCGCCAGAGCCGCCGGACGTCCTCCTCGCACCGGGAGACATCTGCTTCTACGACGCGCACCACCCGCCGACGCTCGACTTCCCCCAACGTTTCCGCATGAAGACGTTCCTCGTGCCGCGCGAGTCGCTCGGGCTCGTCGGGACCGACGTGCACCGGCTCGCAGGCGCTCCGGTCCCGCGTACGTCCCGGCTGGGAACCCTGCTGTCGCCGTTCCTGTCCGAACTCGCCGACACCGCCTCGTCGTCCCGGCCCCCGGTCGGCGAGATGCTCGCCTGGAACGCCGTGAACGTACTGGCCACCCTCGCCGCGGAGCGACTGGGCCGGGACGTCACCGGCACGCCCGACGCCCGGTCTCCGCTGATGGCAAGGATTCTGCAGTTCATCGACCGGCATCTGACCGACGCGGACCTGTCCCCCGAGGTGATCGCCGGGGCCCACCGCATCTCCGCGCGGTACCTGCACAGGCTCTTCCAGGACGAGGGCACCACCGTCGGCCGGTGGATCCAGCGGCGCCGCCTCGAGAAGTGCCGACGCGACCTGATGCTCCGGGCACGGAGCAGCCAGACCATCGCGGCGGTGGCCAACCGCTGGGGCTTCATGAGCGCCACACATTTCAGCAGGGTCTTCCGGGCCGCGTACGGAATGTCCCCCAGCGAATGGCGGGACACCGTCGGCCGGGATACGCGGACCGGGCGTCTACCGAAAGAGGTGATAGTCGATACGCAATGACAACTGGACAGTTCTGTCAGCGCACCGGATTCTTCCTGCCGGCGCACTCACTTGTTCGTCCGGTCGGACCAGGTTTCGTTTCCGTGCGCTGCGAGAACAGCGACAGTGCACTGTCAGACCATTCATTTCGGTACCCCGACTCTAGGGTGGGCAACACCGGGATATCACCCGGCATACCCGAGCACCACGTTCCAGGAGATTCCCATGTCCGACGCCGTAGAGCCCGTCAAGCCGGTGCTGGAACCGGCGGCAGCCGCTTTCGCGGAAGCCACCGCCAATCCGCCGTACCTGTTCGACCTCGCCCCGGCAGAGGGGCGAAAGGCCGTCGACGAGGTGCAGTCCGGCGACATCGAGAAGCCGGCGATCGACGAGGAGTGGATCACCGTCTCGGGCGGTCCGACCGGCAGCGTCCGGGCCCGTATCGTGAAGCCCGCCGGTGCCGAGGACACCCTGCCGGTGATCCTCTACATCCATGGCGCGGGCTGGGTGTTCGGCAACGCCCACACCCACGACCGCCTTGTCCGCGAGCTCGCCGTCGGCGCGAACGCCGCCGTGGTCTTCCCCGAGTACGACCTCTCCCCCGAGGCCCGCTACCCGGTCGCCATCGAGCAGAACTACGCGGTCGCCCAGTGGGTCGTCCAGCAGGGCGCGACCAAGGGCCTGGACGGTACGCGGCTGGCGGTGGCCGGCGACTCGGTGGGCGGCAACATGACCGCGGCCCTGACCCTGATGGCCAAGGAGCGCGGCGATGTCCCGCTGCTCCAGCAGGTGCTGTTCTACCCGGTCACCGACGCGAACTTCGACACCGGCTCCTACCACCAGTTCGCAGAGGGCTACTTCCTGCGCCGCGACGGCATGCAGTGGTTCTGGGACCAGTACACGACCGACGAGGGCGAGCGCGCCCAGATCACCGCATCGCCGCTGCGTGCCACCACCGAGCAGCTCACCGGACTGCCCCCGGCGCTCGTCATCACCGGCGAGGCCGATGTGCTGCGGGACGAGGGCGAGGCGTACGCGAACAAGCTGCGCGAGGCCGGAGTGGCCGTGACCGCCGTGCGCTTCCAGGGGATCATCCACGACTTCGTGATGCTCAACGCCCTGCGCGAGACCCATGCCGCCGAGGCCGCCATCACGCTGGCCACCGGCACGCTGCGTACCGCGCTGCACGCCAGCTGAGAGGGAGGTCGACCATGTCTGAGAACACCACGCCCACCGCGCTGCTCGTCCACGGCGCGTTCGCCGACGCGGCCAGCTGGTCCGGCGTCATCGCGGACCTCCAGAGCCACGGCATCCCCGTCGTGGCGCCACCGAACCCTCCCCCAACTCTCGGCTTCGCTCGAGCCGGGGGGACCCCCATCGCGGTCTCGCGTCCGACGCCGCGTACATCGCGTCGGTGGCCGCGCAGATCGACGGCCCCGTCGTGCTGGTGGGCCACTCCTACGGCGGCGCGATCATCACCGTGGCCGGCACCACGGACAACGTGGTGGGACTGGTCTACGTCGCGGCGTACGTCCCCGACCAGGGCGAGAGCCTCGGCGAACTGCAAGGGCGCTTCCCCGACTCGCCGCTGGGCGCGAGCCTGAGGCAGTGGACGTATCCCGTCGGGGGCGCCGAGCCCGCCGTCGAGGTCACCATCGTCCCCGAGGCCTTCCCGTCCGTCTTCGCCGCGGACGTGCCCGCCGACGTCACCGAGGTGCTGGCGGTCGCCCAACGCCCGCTCGCGGCCTCGGTGTTCACGGAGCCGGCCGCGGCCGCCGCGTGGCGGAACAAGCCCTCCTGGGCTCTCGTGGCCGCCGCCGACCAGGCGATCAACCCCGAGGTCCAGCGCTTCGGCGCGACGCGCGCGGGCGCGACCGTCCTCGAGGTCGAGGGCGCCTCGCACGCCGTCGCGGTGTCCCGGCCGAAGGTGGTCGCCGAACTGATCCGCGACGCGGTCCGCGCGACGAGCTGAGCGGACGACACAGACAGCCGCGCGGGCGTACCTCCCCCGTAGTACGCCCGCGCGGCCCCTTCGGCATGCCCGGCGCTCAGTCCGTCCGGGCGAGCGGCATCCTGATCGTGAAGGCCGTCGAACCCGGGCGGCTGGTCAGTTCGACGGTGCCGCCATGCGCCCGGACCAGTGAGCGGGCCACCGCGAGGCCCAGGCCGCTGCCACCGCGGTCGCGGCTGCGGGCCTTGTCGACACGGTAGAAGCGGTCGAAGACCCGTTCCTGGTCGGCGGCCGGGATCCCGGGGCCGGAGTCGGTGACCCGCACCTGGGCGGTGCCACCCGCGACGGACACGTCCAGGCAGACCTTCGTCCCCGGCGGGGTGTGCACGGCGGCATTGGTGAGGAGATTGTCGAGCACTTGCCGGATACGCAGAGGGTCGAGGCGCAGCCGCACCGGATCGGGACCGGCCGTCACGGACAGCGCGTGGTCCGGCCGGCCCGCGCGGAAGGCGTCGGCGGCTTCCCGCGCCAGCTCCACCAGGTCGGCGTCCACCAGCCGCAGCGGTGCCTCCACCTCGCCGGCGTCCAGGCGGGCGAGCAGCAGCAGGTCGTCGAGGAGTACGCCCATCCTGGCGGCCTCGGCGCGCAGCCGGGCCAGGTGTTTCTCGCGTTCCTCGGGCTCGTTGGCCGCCGCGTACTGGAAGAGGTCCGCGTAGCCGCGTACCGACATCAGGGGGGTGCGCAGTTCGTGCGAGGCGTCGGCGACGAAGCGGCGCAGCCGCTGTTCCGCCTCCGTGCGGACGGCGAGGGAGTCGTCGATGTGTTCCAGCATGGTGTTGAACGCGGTGCGCAGTTCCTCGACCTCCGGTCCGCCCCGTCCGCCGCCGGCCCGCACCGCGAGGCGGGCCGAGCCGGTCAGGTTGTGCGAGGTGATGCCGCGGGCCGTGTGCGCCATGTCGCTGAACGGCCGCAGGCCGCGCCGCAGCACCGCCCGGCCGCTCACGACGAGTCCGAGCAGCGCGAGCGCGAAGGCGACGACCTGGACGGTGATCAGCTGCCGCATGGTGTTCTGCAGGTCCTCCATGGGCGCCGCGGTGACCAGGACAACCCCGGGTTCGACCTCGCAGGCCCGCAGCTTGTACGTGCCCTGCCCGTCGATGGAGGCGTTGCGCAGGGTGTGCGCGGAGGTGACGTCCGGCAGCGTCTGGGCGGCGGCGGCGAGTGCCGCGGTGTCCGCCGGTACGTCGGCGGGCTTGCGGAGTACGGCCGTGCCGTCCGAGAGGTCGTACACGGCGGTGAACCATCCGTAGTACGGCTTCTGCTGCACGGTGCCGTGCGTCTGGGCGTCCTTGGACTGGGCGATCTGGACGAGCTTCATCTGCTCGCCGAGCTGGCGGTCCAGGTAGTCGCGCATATACGTCGTCAGCGCGGTGCCGACGACCGCGAACACGACGAGCGACAGCACGCCCATCCCCAGGGCCAGCCGGGTGCCCAGGCGCAGCCGGCGGTAGGTCTCCCGCAGCCTGCTGATCACTCGGCGACCAGCCGCACCACGTATCCGACGCCGCGCACGGTGTGTATGAGGGGTGCGCCGCTGTCGCCGCTGTCGTCGAAGCCGTCCAGCTTGCGCCGCAGCCTGCTGACGACCAGCTCGACGACATTGGAGCGGCCGCCGAAGCCGTACTCCCACACATGGTCGAGTATCTGGGCCTTGGTCAGCACGGTCGGTGACTTGCGCATGAGGTAGCGGAGCACTTCGTACTCGGTCGGGGTGAGCGTGAGCCGTCGCCCGCCGCGCCGCACCTCCCGGGTGTCCTCGTCCATCGTCAGGTCCGCCACCGTCAGCACGGACCGCTGGAACCCGGGCCCGGCGCTGCGGCGCAGCACGGTCCGCAGCCGCGCCATCAGTTCCTCCACGGCGAACGGTTTGACCAGGTAGTCGTCGCCGCCCCGGGTGAGGCCCGCGACCCGGTCGGCGACGCCGTCGCGCGCGGTGAGGAACACCACGGGCACCATCGTCCCGGACTGGCGCAGCTGGTCCAGGACGGCGAACCCGTCCAGGCCGGGGAGCATCAGGTCGAGCACCACGATGTCGGGGCGGAACTCGGCGGCCCGGCGCAGCGCCTCCTCGCCGGAGTGCGCGGTGGCGGCCTCCCAGCCCTCGTAGCGGGCGACGGTCGCGACGAGATCGGCTATGGGAGGGTCGTCGTCCACGACCAGGAGGCGTACTTTTTCCACCCGCTCATAGTGCTTCACCCGGCTCCGGAAGCCATAGCCGCCCACGCCCCTGATCCACATCGATAATCACTTGAAAGTTGACCGACAGGAAAACGACAGCTCCGACCAGGCAGGCTCGGTGTCCCCGGACCCGAAACTAGGAGCCTGCGTCCGTGACGACTGTCGAACGTCTCCAGCCGCCCCCCACGGCGGTACGTCCCAAGGTGGTGGCCCGAGCCGGCCTGTACACCTTGCTGGGCGTGAACGTGGGCGTGGTGGCCGTCTTCTTCTTCCAGTCTCCGCTCGATTCGAACGCCCTGCTCCTGCTGGGGCGGCTGGCGGGGCTGTACGGCGCGCTCCTGATGGCCTTCCAGCTGCTGCTGGTCGCCCGGCTGCCGTGGCTCGACCGCCGCATCGGCATGGACCGGCTGACCTCGTGGCACCGCTGGGTGGGCTTCGGCCTGCTGTGGACGCTGACGGCGCACGGAGTGTTCATCACCTTCGGCTACGCCGAGTCCTCGTCGATGGGCCCGGTGGACCAGCTGGTGGACCTGGCCGAGACCGTCGAGGGCGTGCTGCGGGCGATGGTCGCGCTGGTGCTGATCATGGTGATCGGCGCGGTGTCGGCGCGGTTCGCCCGGCGCCGACTGGCCTACGAGACCTGGCACTTCATACACCTCTACACCTATGTGGCGGTGGTGCTGGCGTTCACGCACCAGATCGGGGTGGGAACCACCTTCACCACGTCGTCCACGGCCACGGCGTACTGGTGGGGCATGTGGGGAGTGGCGCTCGGTTCGGTGTTCCTGGGACGCGTGGCGCTTCCGCTGTGGCGCAACCTGCGCCACCAACTGCGGGTCTCGGCCGTGGTGCCGGAGTCCGACAACGTGGTGTCGATCTACATGACGGGGCGGGACCTGGACCGGCTGCCCGCGCGGGCGGGGCAGTTCTTCCTGTGGCGGTTCCTCACCAAGGACCGCTGGTGGCAGGCCAACCCGTTCTCGCTGTCGGCCGCGCCGGACGGCCGTACGCTGCGCCTGACCGCGAAGACGGCCGGCGACGGCACCGCCGCCCTGCGCCACATCCCGGTCGGTACGCGGGTCTTCGCCGAGGGCCCCTACGGTGCCTTCACCGCGATGCACCGGACCCGGCCGGACGCCCTGCTCATCGCCGGCGGTGTGGGGATCACCCCGCTCCGGGCGCTGCTGGAGGAGCTGCACGGCCACGCGGTGCTCATCTACCGGGTGGCCACGGACCAGGACGCGGTCCTCTACGACGAACTGCGGGAGCTGGCCCACGCCAAGGGCGCCGTGCTGCACCTGGTCACCGGACCGGTCGTGCCGGACCGGCTGGCGCCGTCGGAGCTCGTCCGGCTGGTGCCGGACCTCACCGACCGGGATGTCTACGTGTGCGGTCCGCCCGGCATGACCGGTGCCGTCCTGCGCGGTCTGCGCGAGCTGGGCGTGCCCAAGCCGCAGATCCACTCCGAACGCTTCAGCCTGGCTGGATGAGGGGAACACCGTGAAGCGAGTACTGCCTGTCCTGGCCCTGTCGGTCGTGGGCCTGGTCACGGTGTGGCGTTACGAACCGTCGACCGCCACGACGTCCACCAGCGAGGTCGCCGAGCCCGCCTCGACGCCTTCCGCGTCCTCGGGCGCCTCGTCCCAGGTCGTGGCGGGCTCGACCGTCGCCACCGAGAAGGGTGATGTGCAGGTCGAGGTGACGTTCGACGGCGACACGATCGCCTCGGTACGGATGCTGAAGCAGCCGAACCACCCCCAGACCACGGCCGCCGTGCCGAAGCTGGTCCAGGAGACCCTCCAGGCCCAGAGCGCCGACATCGACACGGTGTCCGGCGCCACGATCACCAGCGACGGCTACCGGGAGTCCCTCCAGGCCGCCCTCGACGCGAAGGGCGCCTGAAGTGCGGCGTGTCGAGCATGTGATGGGGTTCCCGGTCTCGCTGCGGATCGACGACGGGAACGCGCGGGAGGAGGCCGCGGACGCGGTGTTCGCCTGGCTGCGCGAGGTCGACGCGCGGTTCAGCCCCTTCAAGCCCGACAGCGAGGTGTCCCGGCTGGACCGCGGCGAGCTGGAACCGCACGAACTCAGCCCTGATCTGGTCGAGGTCCTCGCCCTGTGCGAGGACTACCGGGTCGCGACCCGCGGCGCGTTCCAGGTGCGGCTGCCCGGCCGCGGTCTTGATCCCTGCGCGATGGTGAAGGGGTGGTCGGTGCAACGGGCCGCGGAGCTGCTGGCCGAGCGAGGGGCGACCAGGTTCTGCCTCAACGCCGGTGGTGACGTGGCCTCGGCGGGCGGTCCGTGGCGGGTGGGCGTACGCCACCCCGAGCAGGCCGACCGGCTGTGCACGGTGCTGGAGATCACCGACGGCGCGGTGGCGACCTCCGCGCGGTACGAACGGGGTGACCACATCGTCGACGGGCGCACCGGCCGTCCGGCGACCGGCCTGCTCAGCATGACCGTCGTGGCCCCGTCGCTGACCGAGGCGGACGCGACGGCCACGGCGGCGTTCGCGATGGGCGCGGAGGGCATCGAGTGGGCCGCCGCACGCGAGGACTGCGAGGTGTTCGCGGTCGACACCGAGCACCGGGTCTTCCGCACGGCGGGGCTTCCCGTCGCCGCCTGACGGCTTCAGGCGCACGCGTACGAGGGCTCCCCGCAGAACGCGGGGAGCCCTCGTTGTCGTACGGCGTCCCTAACGTGCGTCTGTCCGCTTCAGGTGTCCGCGCCGGTAGAGGAACCAGCCGCCCGCCGTGAGCAGCGCGGCCAGTGCGGCCATGGTCAGGACGGTGACGCCGGTGGCGGCGAGGCTGCCGCCGGCCGTGCTGGTGCCGGAGGTCGCGCCGGTGACGCCGCCCGTCGTGCCGCCGCCGGTGGTTCCGCCCGTCGTGCTGCCGCCCGTCGTGGTTCCGCCGGTGCTGCCGCCGGCCGTACCGCCGGTGTCGTCGCCGCCGTCGTCCGGGTTCTGTCCGACGAAGGTGACGGGCACCCTGACGTCCTGGGTGCGGTCGCCGGAGAGGGTGTGGTCGGCGCGGGTGGCCAGCACGCAGGCCGACTTGAGGCAGTCGGTGTACTCGTCCTTGGCATCGACGGTGAGTTCGACCTCGAAGGTGCCGCCCTCGCCGTACGGGATGGCCTGGTCCTCGCCGTAGTCCGGCGGGTTGGACGAGATCCACACGGAGCTGTGAGAGGTGCCGGTGGTGTCGGCGCCGCCGACACAGGGGGTGGGCAGTTCACCTTCGCCGTTGTCGACGCACAGGGCGACGTAGATGCCCTTGTCCTCGTCGTAGCCGGAGCCGGTGACCTTCAGCTTCTGGTTCTCGGTGGCCAGGTCGTCGACCGGGGTGACGGTGAGCTTCTGGCCCTCCGGTCCGGTGACGGTGTCCGTGCCGGACGGCACGTCGTCCCCGTCGCCGTCGCCGCCCCCATCCGTACCGCCGTCGTCATCGGGCTCGGTGACCGTGAGGGTGATCGGCGTGGTGCGGGTGGTGCCGACGGTGTTCGTGAACTCGGCGCGGTACCGGTAGCCGTCGTGCGACGCCTTCGCGGTGAAGGAGTACGTGTTCTTGGTCGCCCCCTCGAGGGAGGTCCAGGTCTGGCCGTCGTCGGGGCTGACCTGCCAGCGCACGGTGGGCTCCGGGGTGCCCTCGGCGGCGGCCACGAACGTGACGTCGTCGCCCGGGGTCACGGACTGGTCCGTGGGGGCCTGGGTCACCTTCGGGGACATCCGGCGGTCCAGCTTGACGACCTCGCTCTCCGTCTGGTTCGTGACGTAGACGGAGGTGGCGCCCGGGGTGACGGCCACGCCGGCGTAGGTGCTGGAGCGGCTGCCCGGCAGGGCGACCGGCTCGGCCGCCTGCTGGAACGTCGCGCTGTCGTAGGCCTCCAGGGCGCCGACGTTGTCCGCGCCGTCCTGCTCGGCGGTGCCGTAGTCCTCGCGGAGGACGAAGGCCTCCCCGGTCGTCTTGTCGAAGGCCATCGCCGTGGCCTTGTCCTTGCCGGTCAGCGCGGCCAGTTTCTTGCCGTCCTTGTCGAAGACGGTCACCGAGTAGCCGGTGCTCACCCACACGTTGCCGGTCACCGGGTCCGGCTCGACGAAGTAGACCCACTCCGCCGGGATGTCGACCGTCGTGGTGACCGTGAAGGAACCGGTGTCGACGCGGCGCAGTTTGCCCTCGGCGCCGTCGCCGGACCAGACGGCCTGGTGCGCGAGGTCCACACCGAGCGCGTTCCCGCCGTCCAGGGTGACCGTCCGCTCGACCGCGCCGGTGGCGGTGTCGATCTCGGAGACTACGGGCCCCTGCGCGACCAGCGTGGTGCCGGCCTCGGTGCCGGGGCCGACGCCGGTGACGTCGGCGCCGGTCAGCCAGACGCCCTTCGCCGCGGTGTCGCCGTCCTTGGCGGTGCCTATGCCGCGCAGCGGGTAGTGGAAGACGACGCCGTCACCGGGGAGCGGGGAGGCGATCCTGCGGACCACCCGGTTGGCCAGGGTGCCGGTGGCCCCGGGGGCCTGCGCGATGTGGCTGAGGAGCTTGCCGTCGTCGGGGTCGAGGGCGTACAGACCCTGCTCGGCCACGTCCGCGGTGTCGAGGATGTTGTCCGAACCGACGTACAGCTTCCCGGAGTCGGGGTGCAGCAAGAGGTCCAGCGGCCGGCCGGCGGTGGTGAACTCGGCCGTCCTGACGTAGCTGACGGTGCCCGCCGGTACGTCCACGCCGTCGCCGCCGTCATCCCCGTCACCGGGGTCCTGGCCCTCGAAGGTGAGGGGGATGCGGACGTCCTGGGAGCGGTCGCCGGTGCCGTTGTGGTCGACGCGGGTGACGACCGAGCAGGCGACCTGAAGGCAGTCGAGGGCGGCGTCCTTGGCCTTGACCTCGAGCTCGACGTCGAAGGTGCCGCCCTCGCCCCACGGGATGGCAACCGTGCCGGCGCCCTCGCCCGGAGCGCCCGCCGGGATGATCCACTTCGAGGCGCCGCTGTCTCCCGACTGGTCGGCACCGCCGAGGCAGGGCGTGGGGATGCGGTTGTCGCCGTTGTCCTTGCACACGGCGACGTAGATGCCCAGGGTGTCGTCGTAGCCCTCGCCGGTGACGCGGAGGGTCTCACCGTCCGGGTCCAGGTTGGCGGAGGCGGAGACGGAGAGCTTCTGGCCCTCCTTGCCGAGTGCGGTGCGCGGCGTGTCGGCGGCCTGGGCGGCGGAGCCGGCGGTGACGGCCGTGACGGCGGCGGCCACCAGGGCGGCGGCGCCGAGGAGCGCCGCGGGACGTCTGAGCCGGGATCTGACCGGGTCCGGCTCACGCCGGGCCAACGCGTCGTCTGCCATGGGGGGTTCCTCGGTTGTCGGATACGGCCGGACAGGCCCTGAGGGCGATTACCGGAAGGTGATCGGGATGCCGCTCCGCGGCGGGCGCGCGGGCGAACGGTGGGGCTCTCATGGTCTGTTGGACACCTTTCTCGGCTGCTGGACGTGCCGGAACGGGCCGACCGGACGGCCGGCCCGTGGAACCGGTCGGACGGTCGGCCCGTGGAACCGGCGGGACCTGCGATCGCCTACTGGAAGGCGATCGGCACGTGCACGTCGTAGTTGCGGTCGTTGGTGTCGAAGTGGTCGGCACGGGTGACGACGGCACAGGTGACGTCCTCGCCGCAGACGCTGCCGTCGTCGAGCGTGGCCTTGACGTAGATCTGCACGCTGAAGGTGCCGCCCGTGCCGAACTTGGAGCTGTTGGCGAACAACCCGCCGAAGGTGTTGTTGATCCAGTGCGAGGCCCCGGTCGAGCCGGACTCGTCCTGGCCGCCCAGGCAGGGGGTGGGCTTGGCCGCGCCCTGGGCGCCGCTGACCGCGCACAGGCCGACGTAGATGCCCTGGCTCGTGTTGTAGCCGGAACCCGAGACGGTGATGACCTGGCCCGCCGCGGCGGCCGAACCCGGCGCGGTCAGCGACAGGTTGTAGGTGGTACTCCCGTCGGTGATCGTGCGGGTCGAGGTGGCGGCGGAGGCCGAGGTGGCCAGACCCATCGTCAGCACGGCGGAGGCGGCGACGGCGAGACCCGCGCGGGCGGCGGTACGGACGGACGGAACAGCTCTCATGGTGGACGGAGCACCTTTCTCGGCGACAGGAACCACTTAGGTAAGGCAAACCTAAGTACAACCTGCCCTCGATTGTCAACACTCGGTAAAGCGCGTCAACCCGTCGAACACGAAGGGGAGTTCGCGACTTCTCGACCGCCGATCCCGTACATCCGTACCGGGACGACCATGTCCCAGAAGTTCCGCGCGGCGCCCGCGCGAGCGCCACCAAGCCCTCGAAGCCGCCCGCCAGGCCCAGGAGACCGACGAGTGGAAGGCCCGCTACGCGATCCGGGGCTGCACCTCGGACGTGTTCTTCAGCAGGCCCTCGATGATGTACACGGCCTCTCAGGACGTATCTGGGGCAAACGGGCGAGTGGGCCGTATTCGTGCAGGTAGAACACTTGCGGTCGCGTCCGTGACAGTGCGCCCCGTCACCCCGGAGAGAGGTTGTCCAATACATCGGCGGCCAGCTGGTCCGCGTCGTCGATCGCGGTGATGAGCTCGTCCGGGGTGGCTCCGAGTGCGCCGAACAGGGCGTGGGCGCGTGCGGAGAAGTTGGCCGGAGCGGTCGGGAGCTGCGCTGCCGCCTGGACGGCTCCTTTCTCGTTGAGCACCCACCACCCGGCCTGGGCGTGCAGGGCGTGCACGAGGAGTCCCACCACGCGGAATAGGCAGCCGGCAATGTAGAAGGCGTCGCCTCGGGTCACGCCTTTGCGGGCGATGGACAAGGTGAACGGCACTTCCCATCGCGCGTTGGCGACCAGCGAGTCACGTAGGGGCTGCGGGTATGAGGTCTGGATCTGCTCCTGCAAGGCGACCAGTTCACCGGTGAGGTCTGCGAGGATGCGTCCGATGGCTACCTCACCGGCGTAGGCGTGCGAGTAGACCCCGAGCGGATGGCCTGCCTGCGTGCCTACTTCGAAGTGCCCGGCCTGGCACTGCTGCCAGATCCGGTGCACGCGGTCCAGGTCGCGATAGATCCAGTCGATGTGTGCCCCGTCGACGGTCAGCCAGCCACCGCCGTCGACCCAGGGACCCCACCCGCCCGGCTCGGTCACTTCGACCGCGCCGCCGGTCAGGTCGGTGGCGAGCAGGCGCAGGGAGGCGGTGTCCAGCGGAGGGCGGTAGTAGAGGCCAAGATCGAAGTCGGAGTCGGGCCTATGCGTGCCGCGTGCCCGGCTGCCGCCGAGGCAGACTGCGACGACGCCGCCGATGCCGGCCAGCCGGTTCGCGATCTTCGTTACTTGGTCCACTGGGTGGAGTCTGCCGAACGGGGACCGGTCCTGGCGACTGGATTACCGGTGACGGCTCGCGCCGGGGCCGAGGCGGCGTCGCAGTTCGAGGTTCTCGCTCTGGGCGGCTTCGAGGGCCTGCCGCAGGGCCTGGACCTCGTCGCGGTGCCGCTGCTTGAGCTCGGCGAGCTGGGTGGTGAGGGTGCGCACGACGCTGCTGGGCGAGTCCTCGGGCGGCTGCGGGGCCGGCCGTGGCGGGTGGCTTCGCTGCTGGGACCTCAGCTGTTCGACGCGTCGGCGGAGTTCGGTGCAGCGGCCTGCACCATCTGGGCCTTCACCAGGGCGATTACAGCCGGGGAGACCCTGCCCTCCAGTCGCGTCGCGACCTCGTCCACCGACGCCTCCTCGTCCAGGCCCTCCAGCGCCTTGCGGGCCTCGGCGGTCATGGCCGCGGCCTTCTCCAACGCCTCCTGGGCCGGGCCGCCCTCGTCGATGTGCTTCAGCACGGTGCGGTAGTTCCCGATCAGAGCCTCGACGATCTCCCGCTCGGCGAGCCGGATCTCCTCCAGCTCCGCCTTGGCTTTCTTGATCTTCGTCGCCACGCGCTTGCAGAACATCGTCGCGAGGTCGTCCCGCACCCGCATCCTCGCCTTGTGCGTCAGAGCCGCGACCAGCGCGATGCGTTTGACGGGGACGAAGTCCCGCAGCTCGGAGGCATCCGCCGCGTCCGCCTCCCCGGCAAAGTCGGTGATCTTCCCCGCGGCGACACCGTCCATCCACACACCGGTGCCGCCGAGCCCGTCCACCCATTCCAGACGCCTGATCAGATTCTTGAAGTGCGACCAGGTCGGGCCCTGCGCGGGCTTCTTCAGCCGGTTGAATAGTGTCGTCCCGTCACTGTCGCACTCCTCCAACAGCCGCATGAGCCCCGCCCTCTGAGCGGCGCTCATGCGCTCGTGGATGCCCGTGCAGATCGTGGTGTTCACCTCGCCGCGAAACCTGGTGGCCCGCAACGCGAGTACGGGTTACCTTCCGTTCGGGCTGTACCGCAACGCCGCCCTCTCCGGGGATCTGCTGCCCACGCTCACCCCGGTGAGCGGGAAGCCGCTCCACTACACGCTCGACGGCACCGAGTTCGCGCCGTTCTTCGAGGGGACCGAGGACCCGACCCACGCCTACTTCCGGCGGTCCGAGCCCAAGGTCGTCTTCGGGAACACCGACTCCGGTGTGGCCGATCCGGCCAAGGCGGACGGCACCACGCTTCTCGACGAGATCTGGGCCGGGGCTCCGTTCAACGACAAGGCCGCGCTGGTCTCCCGGGTGCGGAGCACGGTGAACGCCTGGGTGTCCGCCGGTCTGCTCGGCCAGGCGGACGGCCAGAAGGTGGTGGACACGGCACAGAACGCGTCGTACGCGCCCTGACACCGATCCGAACGGATTCAGCCACGGCCCGGCCGCTCCCGCGGCCGGGCCGTGCTGTTGAGAATGAGCCAATCTACCGGCCAGTACGAATCGTCGCTATTCACACTCAAGTGCCGCATCCAACCCTTTTGGCCGGCGCGCATTTTGATTATGGGAAGGGGGACTGTTGAAGGATTCAATTTACATCGAGGGAAACAATGCGTTTCCATGTTTCCCGATCATGGCGCAAAACTGACGAACCGTCAGCAGGTGTGTCCTCACGTCCAGTTGTGGGCTCGGACCTGCACCTGCAAGCTGTTCACCCATGAATCCGACACCGCTGTGTCGGTGGCGTTACGTCCGTAAAGAACCGCTCCATTGAGAGTTTGACTTTCACGGTGCTGCGCAATAAGCATGAACGTGCTTCGCATCGTCTTCACCCGTCTCCACGCGAAGCGCAAGCGCTCTCCCCCACCATTTCCTCACTCTCGTGTGATTTGGAGCGTTCGCGTGTCTGTGTCGAATTTCGATACTTCCGGCCTGTTTGCTGTCGAGGACATCGTCATCGCCCTGAACCCGTTCGCCGTCCCCTCGGCACGGGTCACCGCGGCCGCCGTGCGGGCCGGCGGTCTCGGCGTGCTCGACCTCACCTCGGGTGGGCGCCGAGCGGCGGCGGAACTCGCGCTCGCCGAGGAGTGGTCGGCCACCGGCTTCGGTGTACGGCTGTCCGACAACGATGCCTTTCCCGCCCAGGACCTCCCCTCCTGTGTGCACACCGTCCTGCTGACCGGCGACGCCTCGTGCACCCCCGCCGACTTCCCCAGCCACCGTGTCCTCGTCGAGGTGACCGACCGCGAGCAGGCATTGCGGGCCGCCACGGCCGGGGCGCACGGACTGATCGCCCGGGGCCACGAGGCGGGCGGAGCCATGGGAGAACTGAGCACCTTCGTCCTGGTGCAACAGCTTCTCGCCGACGCGGAGTTCGACCTGCCGGTCTGGGCCTGCGGCGGCGCGGGCCCGCACACGGCGGCCGCCGTCGTCGCGGGCGGCGGCGCCGGTGTCGTCCTGGACACCCAGCTCGCCCTGCTCGCCGAGGCCGAGGCCGGGCTGCCCGCCGGGACCACCGCGCTGCTCGCCGGGCTCGACGGCTCCGAGACCAGCGTGGAGAACGGCCGCCGCGTAGTACGGCGCCGGGGCTCCCCCGACGGCGCTCCGGCGCCCGAGATCGGCCAGGACGGTTTCCTCGCGGCCCGCTTCCAGGAGCGCTGGGGCACCGTCCGGGCGGCGGTGCGCGGCATGCGCGACGCCGTCCTCGCCGCCTTGAAGAGCACGGGCCCCGCTCTCGGGCCCGGCGGCACGGGCAGCGTTGTACTCGGCACCGAACTGCCCATCGCCCAGGGGCCGATGACCCGGGTGAGTGACCAGGCCGCGTTCGCCGCCGAGGTGAGCGGCCACGGCGCCCTGCCCTTCATCGCCCTGGCGCTCTCCGGTGCCGATCAGACCCGCGCCGTCCTGGAGCAGACCAAGGAGGCGCTCGGGGACGCGCCGTGGGGTGTCGGCGTCCTCGGCTTCGCCGCCGAGGAGATCAAGGCCGCCCAGCTCGCGGTCGTACGGGAGATCCGCCCCTCCCACGCGATCATCGCGGGCGGCCGTCCCGCACAGGCCGCCGAGCTGGAGGAGGTGGGGATCTCCACCTTCCTGCACGTGCCGTCGCCGGGGCTGCTGAAGCAGTTCCTGGAGGCGGGCGCGCGCAAGTTCATCTTCGAGGGCGCCGAGTGCGGCGGCCATGTCGGCCCACGGGGCAGCTTCCCGCTGTGGGAGGCGCAGCTCGGCGTGCTCGACGACTTCCTGGCGGGCGCGAAGAGCGGTACCGCCGCCGAGTTGCGGCTGCTGTTCGCGGGCGGAGTGCACGACGAGCGGTCCGCGGCCATGGTCACCGCCCTCGCCGCGCCGCTCAGCGCCCGGGGTGCCGCCGTGGGCGTGCTGATGGGCACGGCGTATCTGTTCACCGAGGAGGCCGTGAGCGCGGGCGCGGTGCTGCCCCTGTTCCAGCGGCAGGTGATCGCCGCCGACCGCACCGATCTGCTCGAGACCGCTCCCGGACACGCCACCCGCTGCGTCAGCAGCCCCTTCACCGACGAGTTCGCCGCCGTCAAGGAGGACCTGGCGGCCCGCGGGATACCCGGCCGGGAGGTCTGGGAGCAGCTGGAACAGCTCAACGTCGGGCGGCTGCGGCTGGCCAGCAAGGGCATCGAGCGGGTCGACGGCGAACTGAGCGAGGTGGGCGAGGAACGGCAGCTCGCCGAGGGCATGTTCATGGCCGGTGAGGTCGCCGTACTGCGCTCCGCCGTCACCACCGTCGCCGACCTGCACACCTCGGTCACCACCGGGGCGGCCGACTTCCTCGCGGCCCGGCTGGAGGCCCTCGGCATCGAGGAACCGGCCACCGCCCGCACCCCCGAGCCGCTGGACATCGCCATCGTCGGCATGGCCTGCATGTTCCCCGGCGCCCCCGACCTCGCCACCTTCTGGGCGAACGTCCTGGCCGGCGAGGACGCCGTCACGCAGGTGCCCGCGACCCGCTGGGACACCGACCTCTACCACGATCTGAACGGCACCGGGGAGAAGACCCCGTCCCGCTGGGGCGGCTTCCTCCCCGAGATCCCCTTCGAGCCGCTGCGGTACGGGATTCCGCCCGCGTCGCTGCCCGCCATCGAACCCGTGCAGCTGCTGGCCCTGGAGGCCGCGCGCCGCGCCCTGGAGGACTCCGGCTACGGCAGCCGGACCTTCGACCGGGCCCGCGCGTCGGTCGTGTTCGGCGCCGAGGCGGGCAGCGACCTGTCCAACGCCATGACGCTGCGCTCCGTCCTGCCCGCCTACCTGGGCAGCCTGCCGCCCGCCCTCGACGAGCGGCTGCCCCGGCTCACCGAGGACTCCTTCCCCGGCATCCTGGCCAACGTCATCGCGGGCCGGATCGCCAACCGCCTCGACCTCGGCGGCGCCAACTACACCGTGGACGCCGCCTGTGCCTCCTCGCTCACCGCGGTCGACGTGGCGTGCAAGGAACTCGTGAGCGGTACGAGTGACCTGGTGCTGTGCGGGGGCGCCGATCTGCACAACGGCATCAACGACTATCTGCTCTTCGCCTCCGCGCACGCCCTCTCGCCCTCCGGCCGCTCCGCGCCCTTCGACAGCACGGCCGACGGCATCGCGCTCGGCGAGGGGGTCGGCTGTGTGGTGCTCAAGCGGCTCGCCGACGCCGAGCGCGACGGCGACCGGGTGTACGCGGTCATCAAGGGCGTCGGCAGTGCCAGCGACGGCCGGGCGCTCGGTCTGACCGCGCCCCGGCCCGAGGGGCAGTACAACGCGCTGACTCGGGCCTACCGCAACGCGGGGATCTCGCCCGCCGAGGTCGGTCTCGTCGAGGCGCACGGCACCGGCACCGTCGTCGGCGACCGGACCGAACTCGGCTCCCTCACCCGGGTGTTCGAGGAATCCGGAGCCCAGCCGGGCGGGTGCGCGCTCGGCTCGGTCAAGTCGCAGATCGGGCACACCAAGTGCGCCGCGGGACTCGCCGGACTCATCAAGACCTCACTCGCCCTGCACACCGGGGTGAAGCCGCCGACCCTGCACCTCTCCGAGCCGAACCCTGCCTGGGACCCCCGGAGCAGTCCGTTCGCCTTCCACACCGAGGCCCGCCCGTGGTCGGCCGCCCCGGCCGAACGGGTGGCCGGTGTCAGCGCCTTCGGTTTCGGCGGCACCAACTTCCACGTCGTGCTGCGGGCCTACCAGGACGGTCCGCCGCCGGTCACCGCCGCCCAGCAGTGGCCGGCCGAGCTGTTCACCTTCCGGGGCGCGGACCGGGCCACGGCCGTACGGGCCGCCGCCGAACTCCTCGCCCTCGTCGAGGCCGACCCCGGCCCGTACGAGCCGTGGCGGCTGCGGGACTTCGCCCTCAGCGCCTCCCGGCGTGCCGAGTCCGCCGCCTCCCGTGGCGCCCGGGCCTGGATCGCCCTCGTGGCCGCTTCGACCGAGGAGCTGACGGCATTACTGCGCCGGGCGGTCGCGGGGGAACACGCCCCGAAGGAGGGCCTGTTCAGTGCCGACGACCGCGAGACGGGCGGAGTGGCGCTGCTCTTCCCCGGGCAGGGCAGCCAGCGGCCCGGGATGTTCGCCGAGCTGTTCGTGGCCTTCCCCGAACTCCAGCGTCAGTTACGGCTCGACGAGACGACGGCCCGGGTGCTGTTCCCGCCGACGGCCTTCGACGAGGCGGGCCGCAAGGAGCAGCAGGAGCGCATCACCGACACCACCGTCGCCCAGCCCGCACTCGGCCTGACCGGACTCGCCGCACACCAGCTTCTCTCCCGGGCCGGGCTGCGCCCGTCGATGGCCGCCGGGCACAGCTACGGCGAGCTGGTCGCGCTGGCCGCAGCGGGCGCTCTCACCCCCGAGGCCCTGCTCCGGACCAGCCGCGAGCGGGCCGCCGCCATTCTGGCCGCCACCGGCGACGGCGACCCCGGCACCATGGCCGCCGTCGCCGCGGGCGAGCCGGAGGTCGCGGCGGCCCTCGCGGCGGCGGGCCTCACCGGATCGGTGGTGACAGCGAACCGCAACTCGCCTCGCCAGACGGTGATTTCAGGGCCCACCGGGGACGTACTCGCCGCGGTGGAGCAACTGCGCGGCCAGGGCCTGAGCGCAAAACGCATCCCGGTCGCCTGCGCGTTCCACAGCCCGCTGGTCGCGGCGGCAGGCCATTCCTTCGCCGGAGTACTGGCCGAAGTCCCCATCAGCGCACCCGACTTCCCGGTCTGGTCGAACCGTACGGCGGCGCGCTACCCGCAGAGCCCCGAGGCGATCCGGTCCGAACTCGCCGCCCAGATCGGCTCCCCGGTCCGGTTCGCCGACCAGATCGAGGCGATGTACGAGGCCGGTGCCCGGGTCTTCGTCGAGGCCGGCCCGGGATCCGTGCTGACCCGGCTGGTGGGCGCGGTCCTCGGCGACCGGCCGCACCGCACGGTGGCCCTGGAGGACGGCCGGCGTACCGGGCTCGTCGGGTTCCTCGGCGCCCTCGCTCAACTGGCCGTCGCCGGTGCGGACATCAGGACCTCGTGGCTCTTCCAGGGCCGGGACGCGGTCGCGGCAGACGCCCGGACTCCCCGTCGCAAGCGCGCCGCCTGGACCGTCGACGGCCATCTGATCCGTACGGCGGACGGCGCGATCCCCGCCGCCGCACTCCATCCCGCCACGCGCGTCCCGGAGGCCCTCGTGTCCCACAGCACCTCAGCCGGACCGGTGGCCGCCACTGGCTCCGAGGCTCTGATCAGCGAGTTCCTGCGGACGAGCCGGGAGATGATCGCGGCGCAGCGGGATGTGATGCTGGGGTATCTGGGGGCGGAGCCGGGGGCGAGACCGCCGGCTCCGCCCGCCCCGGTCACCTACGCGGACGCTCCGGTCACGGTGACCGCGCGGCCCGCGGCACCGGCTGCCGTGCCCGCGCCCGTCGGCGGCTCGGTCCTGTCGGTCGTGCTGGAGGTGATCGGCGAGCGCACCGGCTACCCGGTCGACATGATCGAGCCCGGCCTCGACCTGGAAGCGGACCTCAGCGTCGACTCCATCAAACGCGCCGAAATCGCGGGCGAGTTGGCCGGACGGCTCGGCCTGTCCACGACCGGCGACACCGACGTGGAAGAGCTGGCGAAGGCGCGTACCGCCGCTGCCATCACCGCGCTGGTCGAGCGGGTCACCGGGCCGGCACCCGCCCCCGTCGCCGAGCGTGTCGCACCGACCGCCGAGTCCGTACTGGCGCTGGTGTTGGAGGTGATCGGCGAGCGCACGGGCTACCCCGTGGACATGATCGAACCAGATCTCGACCTGGAAGCGGACCTCAGCGTCGACTCCATCAAACGGGCGGAAATCGCGGGCGAGTTGGCAGCCCGTCTCGGCGTGACCGCGACGGGCGACACCGACGTGGAGGGACTGGCGAAGGCCCGCACCGCCGCGGGTATCGCCGCCCTGGTGGGCGGCGTTCGGGGGGAGGCAGCGGGGCCCGAGGCTCCGGAACCCGGCCCGGCCGACGCGGAACCCGTCGTCGTGGCGCCCAAGCGCCTCGTGATGCGGGAGTTCGACCTCGCCCGCACAGACACCGAGCCCGTCAGCGGCCGACTGATCGGCCGCAGCTTCCTGTTGCTCGGTGCTGCCGGACCGGTCACCGACGCGCTGACCGCCCGCCTCACCGCGCACGGCGCCCACGCGATCACCGCAGACGAACCCCCGGCCGATCAGCCCTTCGACGGGATCGTCCACCTCGTCGCCCCGGACGCCCCGCCCGTCCTGCCCGACGCCTACCCCTGGTACCAGCGCGTTCTGGCGGGCGACCCGCGCTGGGTGCTGGCCTCGGGCAGCTCCGCCGGGCTGCGCGGCTTCTTCCGCTCCGTCGCACGCGAGTACCCCGACACGGTGGCCCGGGTCGTCGAGCACGCCGCGGACACCACGCCCGAGGACATCGCCGCCGGTCTCGTCGCCGAACTCGTCGCGGACGACCGCGAGCCGGTCGTGCTGCGCACCCCCGGCACCCGCCGCGGACTGCGCATGACCGAGGAGAGCCTGGGCCTGCTCGGCAGTACGGGCGCGGGCCCGGCCGGTGACGGCGCCGCCGAGGCCGCCGCGCTCGGCCTGGACTGCGAGTCGGTCGTGCTGCTGGTGGGCGGTGCCCGTGGGATCACCGCCCGGTTCGCCGCGACCCTGGCCGCCGCGAGCCGCTGCCGGATCGAGTTGTTCGGCCGTACCGCGCTGCCCGAGGGCGCGGAGGACCCCGCTCTCGCAGCCGCGGGCACGGCGGGCGAGCTGCGGTCCGCGCTCATCGCCGGCGGGCTGCGGGTGCCCGCCGAGATCGAGCGGGCGATCGGCCGGATCCAAGCCGAGCGCGAGGTGCGCGGCACCCTGCGCAGTCTCGCCGGCCTCGGCTCCGAGGTGCGCTACCGCGCCGTGGACGCGCTGGACGGCGACGCCGTACGCCGGGCGGTGAAGGAGATCCACGCCGAGCACGGCAGACTCGACGGCGTCGTGTACGCGGCGGGCGTGATCGAGGACAAGCTGATCGCGGAGAAGGCCCCGACGTCGTACGACAGGGTGTTCCGTACGAAGGTCGACGGCGCGTGTGAACTCCTCGACGCGATCGGCGAGTTGCCGGACGGGCCCCGGTTCGCCGTGCTGTTCGGCAGTATCGCGGCGACCCTCGGCAACCGCGGCCAGTCCGACTACGCCGCCGCCAACGACGCCCTGGAGACCCTGGGCGCCCGGTGGGCGGACGCCGGGGCGGGCAGACGCGGGCTCACCGTCCACTGGGGCCCCTGGGCTCCGACCGGCGACGGCAACCACGGCATGGTCACCCCCGAGCTGATGCGGCACTACGCGGGCCGTGGCATCCAGCTCATCGACCCCGACGAGGGCACCCTGAGCCTGCTGCGCGAGCTGGCCTGGGGGCCCGAGGGCGACACCGCCGTCGTCTACACCGCCTCCGGCTGGTGAACCACATGACAGGAACACGCGCCGAACCCATCGCCATCGTCGGCATGTCGGTGCTCTTCCCCGGCGCCCCCGACCTCGCCACCTACTGGCACAACCTGGTCTCCGGCGTCGACGCCATCACCGAGGTGCCCCCGGGCCGCTGGGACGCCGACGAACACTACGCGCCCGGCGCCGAGCCCCGCGCCGACCGGGTCTACTGCCGGCGCGGCGGCTTCGTGGACGAGCTGGCCGAGGTGGACGTCACCGAGTTCGGGATCATGCCATCGGCGGTACCGGCGACCGAGCCCGACCAGCTCATCGCGCTGCGGGTGGCCGCCCAGGCCCTCGCCGACGCGGGCGGCGCGGACCGGCTGCCCGCCGACCGGCACCGGGTCGGGGTCGTCCTCGGTCGCGGTGGCTACCTCACTCCCGGCCTGGTCAGGCTCGACCAGCGGGTACGGACGGCCAGTCAGCTCGTACGCACTCTGGGCGAGCTGCTGCCCGACCTCGACGCCGACCAACTGGAGGCCGTACGGCAGGCGTTCACGGACCGGCTGGGGCCCGAGGCGCCGGAGTCGTCGATCGGTCTGGTGCCCAACCTCGCCGCGTCCCGGCTGGCCGGACGGCTCGACCTGCGCGGCCCCGCGTACACCGTGGACGCCGCCTGCGCCTCCTCGCTCATCGCCGTCGACCACGCGGTACGCGAACTCGCCGACGGGCGCTGTGACGTGATGCTGGCGGGCGGGGTGCACCATTGCCACGACATCACCTTCTGGAGCGTGTTCAGCCGGCTCGGCGCGCTGTCGCCGAGCGAGCGCATCCGGCCGTTCCACCAGGGCGCGGACGGGGTGCTGATCGGTGAGGGGACCGGCGTCGTCGTGCTCAAGCGGCTCGCCGACGCCGAGCGCGACGGCGACCGGATCTACGCCGCGATCACCGGTACCGGCGTCGCGTCCGACGGCCGTACGACCAGTCTGATGGCGCCCGATTCCGGCGGCCAGGTGCGCGCGGTCCGGCAAGCCTGGCAGGCCGCCGGTCTCGACCCGGCGGCACCCGGCTCGATCGGGCTGCTGGAGGCGCACGGCACCGCCACCCCGGCCGGTGACGGCACCGAACTCGCCACGCTGGCGGAGGTGTTCGGACCGCCGTACGGGGAAGGGGATTCCGGCGTACCCGCCGCCGTCATCGGCTCGGTGAAGTCGATGATCGGCCACACCATGCCCGCCGCGGGCGTCGCCGGGCTGATCAAGGCCGCGCTCGCCGTCCACCACGGTGTGCTGCCGCCGACCCTGCACTGCGACGACCCGCATCCGGCGCTGGCCCGCACCCGGTTCGCCCCCATCGACACCGCCCGCCCCTGGCACACCGACGAACGGCAGCCGGTACGCCGGGCCGCCGTCAACGCCTTCGGTTTCGGCGGCATCAACGCGCATGTGGTCCTGGAGCAAGTGGCGGCCACCCGGACGGTCGAGGTCTACGAGCCCGAGCGGGTGCTGCGGCTGACCGCGCCCACGCCCGAGGCGATGGCCGCGCTGCTGGACCGTACCGACTCCGCGATCCTCGCCGCCGGTCTCGACGAGCGCGCGCCCGCGTCCGGTGCGGTGCGGCTCGCCGTCGTGGGGCCCACCGCGAAGCGGCTGGCGCTGGCCCGCAAGGCGGTCGCCAAGGGCAAGGGGTGGCGAGGCCGTAACGACGTGTGGTTCGTGCCGCGCCCGCTGCTGGGACCCGGCGGCGGAAAGCTCGCGTTCGTCTTCCCCGGCCTGGAGGCCGAGTTCGCGCCCAACTCCGAGGACGTCGCCCGGCACTTCGGGCTGCCTTGGTCGCAAGCCGTCAGCGACGCCACCGTGGGCGACGTGGGCCGCCAGGGCACCGGTGTCTTCGAGCTCGGCCGGCTCCTCGACACCGCGCTGCGCCGACTCGGCGTCGTCCCTGACGCGGTCGCCGGGCACAGCCTCGGTGAGTGGACCGCGATGGCCGCCGCCGGGATCCACGCGCCGGACGAGGTGGACGCCTTCCTCGCCGGCTTCGACCCCGACACGCTGAGTGTTCCCGGGCTGGCCTTCGCCGCGATCGGCGCCCGCGCCGAACAGGTGGTCCAGGAGCTGGACGGCCGCAGGGACGTGGTCCTCTCGCACGACAACGCGCCCAACCAGTCCATGATCTGCGGCCCGGAGTCCGCCGTCGCCGAACTCGTCCAGCGTTTCCGGTCCCGTGCGGTGATCTCGCAGATCCTGCCGTTCCGCTCCGGCTTCCACACCCCGATGCTGGAGCCCTACCTCGACCCGATCAGGAAGGCGGCCGAGACCTACACCCTCCACCCGGCCACGCTGCCCCTGTGGTCCGCGACGACCGTCGCCCCGTACCCGGACGAACCGGCCGCGATCCGCGCCCTGTTCATCCGCCACCTCCTGGAGCCGGTGCGCTTTCGGCCGCTGGTGGACACGATGTACGCGGCGGGCTTCCGCGCCTTCGTCCAGCTCGGCGCGGGACAGCTCGGCTCACTCATCGGCGACACCCTGCACGGCCGCGACCACCTCGTGGTCCCGGCACACTCCCCGCACCGCTCGGGCCTGCCCCAACTGCACCGCGTGGCCGACGCGTTGTGGGCGGACGGGGCGGAACCCGACCTGGCGCCGCTGCTGGGGACGATACGGTCGGCGGCTCCCGCGCGCGCCGGGCGCCGACCGGTCCGGCTGGACCTCGGCGGCAGGAACGTCTCCCTGGACCCGGAGACCCGCGACCGGCTGAGCGCCACGCTGGCCCGGCGCCCCACCACACCGCAGGACCTGAGCGCACTGAGCGAACAGGGCGCCCTGGGCGCGGAGTTGTCGGCACTGCTGCGGGACGCGACGGCGCTCGCCTCGGACGTGGTGACGGCGGCCCGCCGCGGACCCGGGACCACAGCGGCTCCCCCCGTCATGCCCGCCCCCGAACACCGCCCGCTCGAAACACCCGAACCCCGCCCGCTCGAAACAGTAGGACCCCGCCCCCTCGAATCCGCCCTCCGGGTCTCCGTCGACACCATGCCGTACCTTCTCGACCACTGCTTCTTCAAGCAGCCCGCCCGGGCCGAACCGGCCGACAGCTGGCCGGTGGTACCCGGCACCACCGTGATCGCCCATCTGATGGACTTCGCGGAACGCGCCGCCCCCGGCCGCCGGGCGGTGGCCGTCCATGACGTGCGGCTGCACCAGTGGGTCACGGCCACTCCGGCACTCGACATCCCGGTACGGATCGTGCCCGAGGGCCCGGACCGGGTCTCCGCTTCACTCGGCTCGTACGCCCGAGCGGTGGTCGAACTCGCGGCGGATCACGGTCAGTTCACGCCCGCCGCACCCTGGACCTTCCCGGCCGCCCAGGAGGAGCGGCCCGAGATGACCGCGGAAGAGCTGTACACACGCCGCTGGATGTTCCACGGCCCGCGCTTCCAGGGCGTACGGGAGCTGACCGCGATCGGCGAGAGGCACGTACGCGGGGTACTCGTCACCCCGCCCGCGCCCGGCGCGCTGCTGGACAACGTCGGCCAGCTCCTCGGCTACTGGATCATGTCCCGGCTGCCGGTCCGCACCATCGTGTTCCCGGTCGGCATGAAGGGGATCCGCTTCCACGGCCCGCACCCCGCGCCCGGCGAACGGCTGGAGTGCCTCATCCGGATCACCTCCGTCACCGACGCCACGCTCGAAGCCGATATGCAGCTGGTCCATCGGGGACGGGTGTGGGCGGAGTTCACCGGCTGGCAGGACCGCCGCTTCGACAGCAATCCACGGATCCGCGCGGTGGACCGGGAGCCCGAGCGGTACACCCTGTCCCGGATGCAGCCGGGCGGCTGGGCGCTGGTCCACGAGGAGTGGCCCGATCTCGCCACCCGCGAGCTGATCATGCGGAACATGCTGGCCGGCGAGGAGCGCGAACGGTACGCGGCACACGCGCCGCGCGGCCGACGGCAGTGGCTGCTCGGCCGGATCGCCGTCAAGGACGCGGTACGGCACCTGCTGTGGGACGGCGGCGCCGGCCCCGTCTTCCCCGCCGAGGTGCGGGTCGGCAACGAACCGACCGGCCGCCCCTTCGTCACCGGCGGCTACGGCCGGACCCTGCCCCCGCTGCATGTCTCCCTCGCCCACCGCGGCGACACGGCGGTGGCGATGGCCAGGACCGACGGGCCCTGCGGCATCGACATCGAGGAGGTGACCGACCGCCCCGAGGGCACCCTCGCCGTCGCCCTCACCACAAGCGAACGCGCGTTGCTGCTCGCACTCGCCCGGGATCCGCGAGCAGCCCCCGAGCGGCTCTGGTTCACCCGGTTCTGGGCCGCCAAGGAAGCCGTCGCGAAAGCGCGCGGCACCGGGCTCGGCGGCGAGCCCAAGCTGTTCAAGATCACCGCGGCGGACGAGACCCGGCTGACCGTCCGCAGCGCGGGCGAGGAGTACCGCGTACGGCACTGTGCGCTGACCCCCCAGCCGTCCGGAGGGCCCGGCACGGAGTATGTCGTGGCCTGGACGGCCGTCAACGATCAGGAGAACGCAGATGACCACTGAACTCGAAGGCGTCGTACGGCTGCCCGCCCGCGACGAGACGACCGTACTCGCGGACATCTCGGCCATCCTGCGCACCGTGCTGGAGGAGTACGGGCTCGACGACGCCGACATCACCCTGGAGACGTCCTTCCACGACGACCTGGAGCTGGAGAGCATCGACCTCGTCACCCTCTCCGCCCGACTGCGGGAGTTCTACGGGGAGCGCGTCAACTTCGCCGCGTTCATCGCCGACCGCGGGCTCGAGGAGATCATCGCGCTGACCGTCGGTGATCTCGTCGGCCATGTGGTGGACTCGCCGGCCGTCGCGGAGGTGAGCTGACCGTGGCGACGATGCGGGTGAACGGCCTCGACGTGCACGTCCAGCGGCTCGGCCACCACGACGAGGCTCCGCGCCCGGTCGTGGTCCTCATCCACGGCCTGCTCATCGACAGTCTCGCCAGCTACTACTTCAGCCTCGCGCCGCAGCTGGCCGAGGAGGGCCTGGACGTCGTCATGTACGACCTGCGCGGGCACGGCAGGACCTCGCGGCCGCCGACCGGCTACCGGATGGAGGACTTCGTCCGCGACCTCGACGCCCTGCTCGACACGCTGGCCGTCGACCGCCCCGTACACCTCGTCGGCAACTCCTTCGGCGGCGCCGTCGCCTACGCCATGGCCGCCGCGCATCCCGAGCGGGTCGCCAGTGTCATCGCGATCGAGGCCGAGCCGCCGGCCAGGACCTGGGCCGAGACCATGTCCGAGGGCCTGGTCGGCGAGGGTGGCGGCCTGGTGGTCCAGGAAGTCACCCAGTGGCTGCGGGAGAACCCGGGCCGGCGCAACGAGCGGCCGTTCCGGGCCGCGGGCCGGGTGCTCGACGAGACCGCGCTCGCCCAGGAGCTCCCGCTCAGCGCTCTCCTCGACGAGGACCTGTCCGCGATCCGCTGCCCGGTCTTCGCCATCTTCGGCGGCGCGTCGTATCTCTCCGCCCAGACCGGGATGCTGGAGGCCTCTCTCGCCGACTGCCGTACGGTCGTGCTGCCCGACCGCGGTCACTCGGTGCTGGTGGAGGCCACCAAGGACACCTACGCCCTCGTGCGGGACTGGCTGCTCGGGCAGAAGACGCAGGAGGCCCAGCGGACGCAGGGGACGCAGGGTGCGCACGCGCTGCGGGAGGCCCGCTAGATGGGCCGGTTCCTGTTCGTGGTGCCCCCGCTGGTGGGGCACGTCAATCCGGCCGTGGGCACCGCGGCGGCGCTCGCGGCCCGCGGGCACGACATCGCCTGGGCGGGCCTTCCCGAGCTGGTCCACGGCCTCGCGGGGGCCGACGCCGTCGTCTTCCCGTGCGCGCTGCCGGACGACGGGCTGTCCCGGCCCGCCGACCTGAAGGGCCCTGCCGCCTTCCAGTTCCTCTGGGAGAGCTTCCTCGTCCCGCTGGCGGACGCCATGGCGCCCGGGGTACGGGGGGCGATCGAGGCGTACGACCCCGATGTCGTCGTCTGCGACCAGCAGGCGGTGGCGGGCGCGCTGGTCGCCGAAGCGCTCGGGCGGACCTGGGTGACCTCGGCCACTACCTCCGCCGAACTGGTGGACCCGCTGGCGGGCATGCCCAAGGTCGCGGCCTGGCTGGACGGACTGCTCGCGGAGCTGCGCGGCCGGATCGCGGGCGGCAGGGGTGGCGCGGACCCCCGTTTCTCCCCGCACGGCGTGCTCGCGTTCACCACGCGCGCGCTGCTCGGCCCGGTCGCACTCCCCGACCGGGTCTGGCTGGTGGGCCCCTCCGTCGCCGCCCGCCCCTCGAGCCCCGACGACTTCCCCTGGGACTGGCTGGACGCCTCCACGCTGCCCACCGTCCTGGTCAGTCTCGGCACGGCCAACAACGACGCCGGCGCCCGCTTCCTGAACGCGGCCGCGACGGCGCTGGGCGGGATGGCGGACCGGGTGCGGGCCGTGCTCGTCGACCCCGGCACCGTCGTCGAAGGGCCGCTCGCCGACACCCTCCTCGTACGCCGTCATGTGCCTCAACTCGCCCTGCTGGAACGGCTCGACGCGGTCGTCTGCCATGCCGGGCACAACACCGTCTGCGAGTCGCTGTGGCACGGCGTCCCGCTGGTCGTCGCGCCGATCCGGGACGACCAGCCGATCGTGGCCGGTCAGGTGGTCGACTCGGGCGCCGGGGTACGGCTGCGGTTCGGGCGCGCCGATCCGGCGCGGATCGGGGCCGCGATCGAGGCCGTCCTCGATCCCGCGGGAGGCCATCGGAAGGCGGCCGAGGCGGTCGGGGAGTCCTTCCGTGCCGCGGGCGGCAGCGAAGCCGCCGCCGACCGCCTGGAAACGCTGTCGGCCGTGACGGGAGTAAGAGGCTCATGACCGCAGAAACAGCCCCCACCGGTTCGCTGGCCGCCCTGGTCGGCTACGCCCGGCCCCACTGGAGGGTCCTGCTCCTCTCCCTGACCCTCACCCTGCTGGCGAGCGTGTCGGGACTGGTGCAGCCGAAGTTCGCGCAGACGATCCTGGACCGGCTGGACGACGGCGCCGGCGTCGCCGCGCCGGTCGCGCTGCTCGCCGCGTTCCTGGTCGCGGGCGCCCTGCTCACCGGCCTCAACGCCTGGCTCCAGCAACGCACTTCGGAGCGCGTGGTCCGGCAGGTGCGGCGCGGTCTGGTGCACCGGCTGATCCGGCTGCGGGTCGCCGAGCTGGACCGGCGGCCCCCCGGCGACCTCATCGCCCGCGTCACCTCCGACAGCACCCTGCTCAAGAGCGCGGCCACCGAGGGCCTGATCATGACGGTCAACGGCGTACTGACCTTCGCCGGGACCCTGTTCATGATGGCGACGCTCGACGCACGGCTGCTCGGCGTCACCCTGCTGGTGCTGACCCTGGTCGGCGTCGTGATCACCGTCGTCCTGCCCCGGATCAAGGCCGCCGTGGCCCGCTCCCAGACCTCCGTCGGCGCGGTCGGCGCCGTGCTCGACCGCACCCTCGGCGCGGCTCGCACGGTCAAGGCCAACGGCGCCGAGGGCCGCGAGACCCGGGCCGCCGAGGACGCGGTCGAGGAGGCGTACGCGGCCGGGCTGGTCGGCGCCCGCTACAGCGCGCTCGTCACCATGGTCGGCGGCGCCGCCATCCAGACGGCGTTCCTGGTGGTGCTCGGCGTGGGCGGCACCTTCGTGGCGAACCGCACGATGTCGGTCTCCGAGCTGATCGCCTTCCTCCTGTACGTGTTCTTTCTGGCCAGCCCGGTCTCGCAGCTGGTCGGCGGCGCCGCCCAGCTGCAGCAGGGACTGGGCGCGGTGGGCAGGATCCAGGAGGCGGGCGAGCTTCCGGTCGAGGACGACATCGACGCGCCCGCGCACCCACCCGCCCACGCCGCGCCACCCGCCATCGAGCTGACCGGAGTCGAGTTCGCCTACCCGGACCGGCCGCCCGCCCTGCGCGGCGTGAGCTTCACCGTGCCCGGCGGCACCCGGACCGCGCTCGTCGGCCTGTCCGGCGCGGGCAAGACCACCCTCTTCTCGCTCCTCCAGCGCTTCTACGAGCCGACCGCCGGCACGATCAGGTTCGGCGGCCAGGACATCTCCGCCCTGTCACGCGCCGAACTCCGCCACCGGATCGCATACGTCGAGCAGGACTCCCCCGTCATGGCCGGCACGCTCCGCGAGAACCTGCTGTACGCCGCGCCCTCGGCCACCCCGGAGCACCTGGCCGAGGCACTCGAGGTGACCCGGCTCGACGCCCTCGTCGCCCGCCTCCCGCAGGGCCTGGACACGGCGGTCGGCCCGCGTGGCGTCACCCTCTCCGGCGGCGAACGCCAGCGCCTCGCGATCGCCCGGGCCCTGCTGCGCCGCCCTCAGGTGCTCCTGCTCGACGAGGCGACGGCCCAGCTCGACGCCCGCAACGAACAGGCCCTGAGCGAACTCGTGGCCCGTACCGCGGGCCACTGCACGGTCCTCCTGATCGCCCACCGGCTGTCCACGGTCACCGACGCGGACCAGATCGTGGTCCTGGAACACGGCGACGTCCGCGCCACCGGCACCCACCACTCCCTGGTCGACGACGACGATCTCTATCGCGAACTGGCCGCGACCCAACTCCTCTCACAGCCTCGGATCAGCGCAGCGTCAGCCGGTACGTCAGCGGCGAGCGCCCCGTGATCAGCACCCGCACCCCGTCCGGAGTCAGCGAACCGCGCATCCACGCATAGCGCTCCCCCGGGTCCACCACGGCGGGCTGCCGGCCTCCCTTGCCGTTGCCGGGGCCGAAGGTGATGCGGTCGGCGCCGACGGTGTAGGTGGCCTCGCCGGACACGAGTTGGTGGGTGTCCGGCGAGCCGGGGACGGGCTCAAGGCCGTCCCCGGTCAGGGTGCCGCCGGGCCGGAAGCAGAGTTCCAGGGCGAGCGGGCTCGCGCAGCCGTCGCCGGACAGGGCGAAGTCGATGTCCCAGGCCCCGTCGCCGACCTCCCGCACCAGGACTTCGGTACGCAGGGTCCGGTACTCCTTCGGGCGGTGCGGGAAGTCCATCGCGGACCAGAAACGGCTGTCGTCGGTGAGGGCGTAGTCGCCGTCGGGGCGGCGCCGCTCGGGCGGCAGGGGGTGGTGGAAGGCACCGCGCACCTCGGCGTGCAGGCGCCAGCCGTCGTCCGTGCGCTCCAGCCCCTCGGCCCGGAAGGGGCCCAGCGCGAAGAACCGCGGGGCCAGCCGCAGCGAGTCGAGGATCGCCGCGCCCTTGCGCATCTTGAAGAAGGTGGGGTTCGTGGACAGCCCCGACGAGATGGCGTGCAGCTCGGGAAAGTCCGTACCGCCGAACACACTCGCCGTATGCGTGCCTCTGCGGACCCGGACCAGGCGGCAGCTGTCGTCGTGGTGCTCGAAGTCGTCGGGAAGGTCCGCCGCTTCGGGCAGTCGCGCCGCCAGTTCGGGCTGGTCCAGAACCTGGGCGAGGCGGTCGCCGAGCGGGGTCTCGCCGAAGATCTGGCCGGTGCCGCGCTCCTGGAGCAGCGAGGCCACCGCCGCGAAGCGTCCGTCGCCGTCCCGCAGCGCCATCTCCCGGTACTGGAGCCAGAACTCGGGCAGATGCCGGATGCCCGTCTGGTCCTGACGCCGCGAATGGACCGTCTCCACCTCGCCGTTGGGCTCGATGACATACAGGCCGGCGGTGAGGTTGTCGCGTACGTTCGTGTAGAAGTCCGTACGTCCGTAGTGGCGGGCCAGCACCAGCAGCGCCGGGTTGGTCACCGCGGCCGAGTAGATGGGGCTGCGCTCGCTGTACTCGCCGCCGGGCAGCTGGTCGATGCCCTCGGCGAGCCAGGCGTCGATGCGCTGCGGGTACGCGGGGTCGGGCCAGCGGGCGTGGATCCGGGCGAGGGCCGCGCAGACCAGCCAGCGGTGGTTCGCGGTGTGCACGCCGCCGGTGGCGAGGGCGGGGCCCGCCTTGCGCAGGATCCGTTCGATGGTCGCCCGCAGCTCGACGGTCGGCTCGTGGGCGTCCTCGTCGAGAAGGTGGTAGGTCAGGTTCAGGTCGGCGATCGAGAAGGCGGTGTCCGGCGGATTGCCGTCCGCGCCGTGCTCCCACACGCCGGTGGCGTACTGCTCCTCGGCGAGCGTGTCCGCGAGCTCGGCGGCGGGGCCGAGCAGCGCCTCGCAGTGGTGGTACGCCGAGCCCTCGTACACGTACACCGATACGAGCGTGCGCAGGAAGCGCGCCGCGAGGCGGGCCTCACCCCCGTCACGGAGGTGGATCAGGCCCTCGGCGTACCCGTCGAGTATCGCCTTGGCCCGGCTCTCGGCGGTCGCGGTGAGCAACTCGACGAATTCGGTGTCCAGTCGGGCACCGCTGTCGGGGAGGGCGGCGAGGAAGGTCACTGGGTCTCCTGAACGGGGTCGCGCTTGTCGTCCACGTCACTGTGGTCGATGTACTTGTCGGTTGTCTTCTTGTCCCGGACGTCGATCGCGGTGAGCGCCATGGCCAGCGGCCCCGGCGCCAGGAACGCCAGCGGCACCAGCATCCACGCGCACAGTACGGCCGCCACCAGGGCGAGCAGCACCAACGCGCTGCCACCCACGTCACGGACGGAGTCGAGCGCCGCGCCCCGCACCGCCGCGCGCCAGTCGGTGAGCGACTCGGGGCGCGCGCAGGCCCGCAGGCCGACCACGGCGGCGTACGCGCCGATCGCGGCGGCCACGATCGCGAACAGCGGTGCTCCCGGCAGGCCCACGCCCGCGAGCGCCAGGTCCGCCGCGAGCAGCAGCACGCCCGCGATCCAGACCAGCCCGGCCACCAGGTCCGCCGTCCACGGCCGCCGCCGCAGCAGCGTCACGTACCGCCGTGCGGTGGCGGGTTCGCCCACGCCGGCGCCCCGCAGCAGCGCGCACGCCGTCGACAGCGCCGCGGGTACGGTCACGATCGGAAGACAGGCGACGGCCGTGAGCACGCCCACGCTCAGCACATCCGCGAACAGTGTCATCCGGGGGCCGAAGATCTCGCCCGGCTCCCGGACCGTACGGTCCGCGCTCATCCCTTGATCCCCGAGTTCGCCATGCCCTCGACCAGGAACCGCTGGAAGGCGAGGAAGAAGAGCACGATCGGCAGCAGCGCGATCACCGACATCGCGAACATGGGGCCGAAGGCCGAGGTGCTGGAGGCGTCCACGAACGACCTGAGGGCCAGCGTCAGCGTGAACTTCTCCGGTGAGAAGAGGTAGATGAGCTGGGTGAAGAAGTCGTTCCAGGTCCAGATGAAGGTGAAGATCGCGGTGGTGATCAGGGCCGGGCGGGTCAGCGGGAGGATGACGAGGAAGAAGCTCCTGAAGGGCCCGCAGCCGTCGATCCTGGCCGCCTCCTCCAGCTCGCGCGGCAGCCCCCGCATGAACTGCACGATGAGGAAGACGAAGAAGGCCTCCGTGGCGAGGAACTTCGGCAGGATCAGCGGCCAGTACGTGTTCACCATGCCGAGCTGGTTGAAGATGATGTACTGCGGGATCAGCACGGCGTGGTGCGGCAGCATGATCGTGGCGATCATGAACGCGAACAGCGGGCCGCGGAAGCGGAACCTGAGGCGCGCGAAGGCGTACGCGGCGAGCGAGCACGACAGGACGTTGCCGAGGACGGCGCCGCCCGCGATGAACAGCGAGTTGCCGAGCAACTGCCACACGGAGACGTCGTTCACTCCGTCGAGGGCGGTCGTGTAGTTGGACCACTCCAGGTGGCTGGGCAGCAGGTCGAGGCTGGCGATGACCTCGTTCGCGGGCTTGAGCGAGGTCGCGAGCAGCCAGGCCAGCGGGTAGAGCATGACGAGCAGCGCGGCCAGACAGCCGACGTGCAGCGCCACACGACGCCAGGCGATCGGCTTGCGGACAGCGGCGGTTGACGTACTCATCGGTCCCCCTCGGACGCGTAGAAGACCCAGGAGCGCGAGGTGCGGAACAGCACCGCGGTGACGGCGCCGATGACGAGGAGCAACGCCCAGGCCATCGCGGAGGCGTAGCCCATGTGGGAGGCGACGAAGCCGCGGTCGTAGAGATAGAGGGTGTAGAAGAGCGTCGAGTCGGCGGGGCCGCCCTTGCCCGCGCTGACGGCGAAGGCGGGGGTGAAGACCTGGAAGGCCTGGATGGTCTGGAGCACCAGGTTGAAGAAGATCACCGGGGACAGCATCGGGACGGTGATGGAGAGGAACTGGCGCCATCGGGAGGCGCCGTCGACCTCGGCCGCCTCGTACAGCTCCCCCGGAATCTGCTGGAGTCCGGCCAGGAAGATGACCATCGGGGCGCCGAACTGCCACACGGTCAGCAGGGCCACGGCCAGCAGCGCCCAGCCGGGCCGGTTGACCCAGCCGCCGGTGCCGAGCAGATGGTCGACGGTGCCGCCGTCGTTGAAGATCGCCCGCCACACCAGGGCGACGGACATCGAGGCGCCGAGCAGAGAGGGCGCGTAGAAGGCGGAGCGGTAGAAGGCCTTGCCGTGCCGCATGTTCTTCAGGGCGAGCGCGACGACGAGGGCGAGCCCGAGCTGCAGCGGTACGGCGATGACGACGTACATCAGCGTCGCGCCGACCGAACGCCAGTAGCGCGGGTCCTCGGTGAACATCTGCGTGTAGTTGCGCAGGCCCACCCAGTGCGGGGCGCTGAACAGGTCGTAGTCGGTGAAGGAGAGGTAGAGCGAGACGGCCATCGGCAGGAGGGTCAGTACGGCGGCGCCGAGGACCCAGGGCGAGAGGAACACCCAGGCGGCGCCCTCTCGGCGGCGCTTCGGCCTGGCGGTGGCGGGGCGCGGGCGGACCCGGGTGGCGGGCAGGTCGGTGGTGGTGGTCATGACCGCAGCTCCGCCTTCGCCTCGGTGACGTAGTCCTCGGCCGCCTCGCGGGGCGACATCCGCTCGTACGACACCTGGTCGTAGTCACGTTGGAAGGTGGTCTGCAGGGCGCTGTCGCCCGAGGGCGGTGCCTGGGGCGGCGCGTCGAGGTCGCCTTCCAGGCCCGCCTGGAAGTCCCCGATGGTCTTGTCGAAGTCCTTGAGTTCGGGGGCGAGATCCGTGCGGATCGTCTCGTTGACGGGGATGCCGCGGGTGGCGCCGAGGATGGCCGCGGCCTCCGGGTCGTTGAGCATGAAGTCGATGAGCTGGGCGGCCTGGTCGGGGTGCCCGGTGTCGGCGGCGGCGCCCAGGAACATGGACGGCTTGAAGTACTGGCCGGGGGTGCCGTCCGCGCCGGACGGCATGGGGGCGAGGGTCACGCCGTCCGGGACGAGGGCCAGGTAACCGCTGGTCGGAGCGTCCCAGTTGAAGTCGGAGACGGCCTTGCCGCGGCCGAGCGGGGTGTTCTCGACCGAGCCGTCGAGCTGGGTCGTCTGCTCGGCGGGCGAGACCGCGCCCTCGCGGCGCAGCCCGTCGGTGAAGGTCCACCAGCGGGTCAGGTCGTCCGCGGTGAAGCCGAGCCGGCGGTCCTTGGTGTAGAGGGACTTGCCCTGGCCGCGCAGCCAGACCTCGAAGGCGTCCTCGCTCTGCCCCGGGTCGGTGGCACCGGGTTTTCCGGCCTTCTCGGCCAGCGCGCGCATGGCATCGGCCCAGTCGTCCCAGGTCCAGCCCTCCTGGGGCAGGGCGACCCCGCTCGCCTTCCACCCCTTGGTGTTGTAGACGACGGTCTCGGTGCCGCGCCCCTGCGGGACGGCGTACTGCTTGTCGTCCACGACTCCGGTGGCCAGCAGTCCCGCGTCGATGTCGTCGGTGCGCAGAGCGTCCTGCTTTCCGAGGTCGAGGAGCACGCCGCCGGACGCGTACTGGTCGATCATGCGGTAGTCGAGCTGCATCACGTCGGGGGCGTCGCCGCCGGCCGCCTGCGTGGCCAGCTTCTGCTTGTACGGCTCGTATCCCGCGAACGACGTCTGCACCTCCACCCCGGGATGCCCCTTCTCGAAGAGCGAGACGGCCTGCTCGGTTCTGGCCGCGCGGTCCGGGTTGCCCCACCACGTGTAGCGCAACACCACCTTCCCACCCGTACCGCTCGACCCTCCCGAGTCGGAGCAGCCCACGAGCGTCGCCGCGCAGAGTGCGAATACGACTGCTGTGGTGCGGGACTTCATTGTCCTGTTGCCGGGCATGAGTGAGTCACCTCTCCCATTCAGAAAGCGCTTGCACCGGGGTCGACCATAGGTAATGTGCGGATGTCACTACAAGCCCCGTACACCGATCCACAGGACCGGATCCTCAGGACGGACGGAGACCATATGACCCTCGACCGGGAACGCCGCCGCTGCGCCGTGGTAGGTCTGGGCGCCCGCGCCCAGCTGTACACCGAGGCACTGTCCGGACCTCACGCCGACCTCATCGAACTGGTCGGCTTCTGTGACGTCAACACGCACCGGATGGCCGTCCACAACGAGTGGATCACGGCCGCGCACCCGGGCCGGGCGCCCGTACCGGCGTACTCGGCGGCGGACTTCGACCTGATGCTGCGCCGCGAACGCGTCGACCTGGTCGTGGTGTGCAGCGTGGACAGCACCCACGACGAGTACATCGTGCGCGCCCTGGAGGCGGGCTGCGACGTGGTGACCGAGAAGCCGATGACCACCGACGCCGACCGCGCCCGCCGCATCCTGGACGCCCAGCGACGCACCGGACGCGAGGTGCGCGTCGCCTTCAACTACCGCTACAACCCGGTGCATTCGGCCGTACGGGAACTCCTCGCGTCCGGCGAGATCGGCGAGATCGGCTCCGTCCACTTCGAGTGGCTGCTCGATCTGCGGCACGGCGCCGACTACTTCCGCCGCTGGCACCGCGACAAGGCCGACTCCGGCGGCCTGATGGTCCACAAGTCGACCCACCACTTCGACCTGGTGAACTGGTGGCTGGGCACCCACCCCGAGACCGTCTACGCACAGGGTGGCCTCTTCTTCTACGGCGACACGGCCGGCCGGCGCCGCGGCCTCGCCCGCCCGTACACCCGCGCGCACGGCTCCCCGGCGGCGCGGGACGACCCCTTCGCCGTACACCTGGCGGATTCGTCCGTCCTGCGCGCCCTGTATCTCGACGCGGAGCACGAGGACGGCTATCACCGGGACCAGAACGTGTTCGGGCCGGGCGTGACGATCGAGGACGACATGGCGGTCCTGGTCCGGTACGCGTCCGGCGCCACCCTCACGTACCACCTCACCGCGTACGCCCCCTGGGAGGGTTACCGCGTCTGCTTCAACGGCAGCGAGGGGCGGCTCGAGCTCCTCGTCGAGGAGTCGACGTGGTCCCGGCCCCGGATGCGTACGGACGGCGCGAGCCCGGTCATGCACGGCGCCTCGGTCGGCGACGAGGCCGGGCGCACCGAACTGCTGCTGCGGCGATTCTGGGAGCCTCCGCGCGAGGTGAAGGTGCCTACGGGTGAGGGCGGGCACGGCGGCGGAGACGTCCGCATGCTGGCGGATCTGTTCGGGCAGCGGACCGGCGCCGCCGATCCGCTCGGGCGCGCGGCCGACGCGGTGGACGGGGCGAGGTCCCTGGTGACGGGCCTGGCGGCGAACCGGTCGTTCGAGAGCGGACTGCCGGTGGGGGTGCGGGAGTTGCTGGACGTCTGAGCAGGGGTTTTCCTGACGGTCGAGCACGCCACGGGGACTATACATGCAGCGTATACACTGCACGTATAGTCCCGGCATGCCTTCTCTGAGCAAGAAGATGAAAAGCTCGCGGACCGGGTTCCGGTCGGCGGCCGCCCTTGTGACGGCCGTCGCGCTCGCCCTGCCGCTGACGGGGTGCACGACCCTCGACGTCACCGCGCCGGCCGCCGCCCGCGCGCAAGCCGGCTCTGCCGCCGACAGCCGGGGGGCTTTCGGGACCGTGGACTGCCGCAAGGCCAAGTGCATCGCGCTGACCTTCGACGCGGGGCCGAGCAAGCACTCCGCCGAACTGCTCGACATCCTCAAGGAGAAGAAGGTCCCGGCGACCTTCTTCCTACTCGGCAAGCGCCACATCGAGAAGTACCCGGAGCTCGTCAAGCGGATGGCCGCCGAGGGCCACGAGGTGGCCAGCCACACCTGGGACCACAAGATCCTCACGCGTCTCGAGCCGGCGGAGGGCTCAACTCGCGGCTCTCAGCCACGGCCCTCAGCCCCCGCGGCCTCGACCCACGACCCTCGACCCACGGCCCTCAGCTCAGGCGGACCGGCAACGCCCGATACCCGTGCCCGATGAAGGACTCGGCGAGCCGCGCGGGCTCCTGCTCCTCGTCCAGGCTCAGCCCCGGGAAGCGCGCGAAGAGCGCCGGGAGCGCGATGGACGCCTCCAGGCGGGCCAGCGGGGCCCCGACGCAGTAATGGACGCCATGGCCGAAGGCGAGGTGCTCCTTGTCCGCGCGGGTGAGATCGAAGCGGCCCGCGCTCTCGCCGTGCCGCAGGGGGTCACGGCCGGCCGCCGCGTACGTCGCCAGGATGGCGTCGCCCCGCGCGATCAGCATGCCGTCGGGCAGCTTGATGTCCTCGACGGCGTACCGCAGCGGAAGGTTGGCGATGGAGGGGGTCCAGCGGAGGGTCTCCTCGATGACCTCGCTCCAGGGAATCTCCGCACTCAGCACCCGGGCGAGTTGGTCGGGGTGGGTCAGCAGGGCGTGCACCGCGTTGCCGATCAGATTGACGGTGGTCTCGTGCCCCGCGCCGATGACGAGGAGGAGCGTGTCGATCAGCTCGGACTCGGTGAGCCGTGAGCCCTCCTCGTCCCGGGCCGCGATCAGCGCGGTCGTCATGTCGTCGCCGGGCTGCTCCCGCTTCAACTCGACCAACCCCGCGAGTAGTTCATGGACCTCCCGATAGGTGGCCATGGCCTGCTCGGGAGTGATGGTGGTGTCCATGTTGGCCTCGATGAGGCGCGCGGTGTCGGCTCGTTTGTCCTCGGGCAGACCGAACAGCTCGCAGATCACCCGCATCGGGAGCGGGTGCGCGTAGGCGGACCGCAGCTCGGCCCGTCCGTCGGGCGCCTCGGCCATCCGGTCGAGCAGGGTGGCGGCGAGTTCTTCGATACGGGGCCTCAGCGCATCGGTACGGCGTTTCGTGAACGCGGGCGAGACCAGCTTGCGCAGCCTGCGGTGGTCGGCGCCGTACGCGGTGAACATGTTGGTCACGCCGACCCAGAGGTTGATCCAGCTCTCGCGGTACTCACCGTTGATCCAGGCGGGCCAGTGCTGGTTGGGATCCTTGGAGACCCGGTCGTCGGCGAGCAGCCGCTTGAGGATCTCGAACTGAGTGGGGGCCCAGGCCCGTATCCCGCCCGGAAGTTCGATGAGCTCAGCGGCACCGCCTCGCTCGCGCAGCCTGTCCGCCTCACCGTGAAGGTCGGCGCCTGCGGGGTCGATGACGTAGGGCTGGTCGGGCACGGGGGCTCCTGTCGTGGGGGCAGCTTAACCGGGGAATACTCCCCACTTATGATGCGGGGCTGACAGAAGGTGCGTCAACAGCGCCAATACGACGCGAAGTTGATGGCGTACAAGCCCAGAGGCCCATGCGACGGCATCCAGCTGTCAGCCCGGCCCGATAGGGTCCGCGCAGTCCCCAGCCCAACATTCCCAGCCCGCCCGAGGAGGAGAACTCTTCGATGGTGACCTTTGACCAACTCATGGCCTGGGCCGGTGCCGAGAAGGTCGCGAGAGCAGATCCCGGAATCGTCTCCGGCTGGCGGATACCCGAGACCGCGAAGGCGCTCCTGGTCGAAGTCGGCATCCCCGTCACCCCGCGCCTGATCGAGCACGTCGAGATGCAGAGCGAGACAACACCCACCCTGCACACGGCCTGCGGCAGATCGCTCTACTGCCTCACTTACGACTACGACGGCGGCACGTCGACCGAGCGGCCGTCGTCATTCGGCGTCGCCCCGGAGACCGGCGCGGTGTACTACGTCATGCCTCCCGGCGATGCCTGGTTCGCCAACTCGTCCATCGACCTGTGGCTGCGCACGCTGCACCACTACGGTCGACACGTCACCGAGTCGGAACTCCTCAGCGAGCCGGACGGGCCCGAGGAGCACTTGTCCGGAGAGGACGAGGAGAACGCGATCGTCGAACTGGCCTGCCTCGCCGAGGAACTGAAGAAGATCGACCCACCAGCCTTCGACGGCTACGTCGGCTTCATCTGGCCCGAGCTCCTCGACCGCTGGCTCTACTAAGCGGACCGCTCGGGCCGGGCTTCGTGCTGCTGGGGTGCTACTCCAGACGCCCCTTCACCACACGCCACCCGCGCCGCGCCTCGGGGCAGAGTCCGTCCACGCAGTCCTGGCATACCGACGAGTGATCGATGTACGCGCGCCAGGCGGTTCGGTTCCGGACGAACTCCGCATTGCCGACAACCGCCTGCAGACGGCCTACGCCGCCGGTTCCGTCGCGCCACCCCCGATCGACCTCACTCACTACCACTGGCACACTCCCCGCCGCGCTCTCCCCCGACCGCCTGTTCCCGGCCCCTGCCGGGCCCGCCACCGACCACTCGGACGAGGGCCGTGCCCTGGACGCGATAGCGGCGACGTTCGGCGTCTCATTGCCCCAATTCGCCCTCGACCACGGCAGATTGCCAACACTCCCGACACGGCCGTGGACCAGGCCGCCGGGGCCCGGGGAGGCGTATGCGACGATCACGGTCGCGCCCAGGTAGGCCCAGGTTCAAGGGGAATGAACCCGCCAGAAGCTGCTGTCGAGCAGTGGATCCCCCGCCCTCGGCCAGCTCATCGACTGGCAGAGGGATCGAAGCCGGCGAACAGCAGCCGTGCGAGCTCCGGACGCGACTCGTGGATCACATGATCCTGCGTCGTCGCCGACCAGTACGTGTCGGAGCAGTGCCTCTGTCCTGCCAGCGGAACGTTCGCCACGGAGAGGTCTGTCGTCCTCGTGGGCCAGTCTGATTTTTCCTCATGATCTTGGCCCCACGAAGACATCGTCGGCGTCGTTGGTGTCGCCGCGAACGAGGTTGGTTGCCGCCGAGGAGAAGGCGATCCGGTGGTCGCTCAGCGACGTGGAGCCCACGGCGGGCCGGTCCGCCTCGGTGCCGTCGGCGGCCACGCTCACCCGCTCGACGGCGCCGGTCCTCAGGTCCTTGACGAAGACGTCGGCGACGCCGTTGGTGTCGCCGAGGACGAGGTTGGTGGCCGCCGAGACGAAGGCGACGCGGCGGCAGTCCCCGCTCAGGCTCGCGGCGGAGCTCACCGCGTTGGCCGGGGTGCCGTCGGGCGCGGTGCTGACGCGCACGGTCGTCTGTGCCTTCCGGTCGAAGGCGAACACGTCGGTGAAATTGTTGGTGTCGCCGGGCACCAGGGAGGCGACGTTGGACGAGAAGGCGACCATCCGGCCGTTCGCGCTGATCGAGGAGTCGAACGAGCTCTGCTTGTAGACGAAGCGGGTGGGCCGGCTGATCTGCTCCGTCGTGTCCTTCAGCCGGTCGCGGACATAGACGTTCCTGGCGTGCGTCCAGTCGTGGTTCGGGTCCAGCTGGTCCGCCGTCTCGAAGGCGACATGGCGGCCGTCGGCGCTGAGCGACGCGAAGAGGGCGTCGCCTTCGCCGAGGGTGCCGTCCGTGCGGTACTGGACCAGTTCGTTCTTCCCGGTGCGCCGGTCGTGGACGATCACGTCGTCCCGGCCGTTGGTGTCGCCGGGCGCGGCGTCCGGGGTCGTGGTGGTGTACGCGACGACCCGTCCGTTCGCGCTGATGGCCGGCGCACGATTCAGCGCGGCGCGGGGTGGGGCGTCGTCCGGGTGGCCGTGGCTGATGCGCTCGGTCCGGTGGGTGCGGCGGTCGTAGAGGTAGATGTCGTCGAGGCCGTTTCCGTCGTCCTCGGTGAGCGCGGCCATGGTGGCGAGGACGACGTGACGGCCGTCGCCGCTGAGCGCCACGCCCGTCGCCGGGCCCTCGGCGATGCGCTGGGTGCGGCCGGTGCGCAGGTCGTGCACGAAGACGTCGGCGACGCCGTTCGTGTCCCCCCGGACCAGGTTGGTGGCGGTCGAGGTGAAGGCGATGTATCGGCCGTTCGCGCTGAGTGCGGGTGCGCCGGAGGCGCCGTCGGCCTGCCGCCCGTCGGTGGCGACGCTGGCCCGGGTGGGGCCGGGCGAGGAGTGCTGGGCGGCGGCCGGCAACGCGGTGCCGGCGAGCGCGGCCACCACGGCGGCGCTCAGAGTGGTGCGGCGTGCGACATGCATGGAAGGTCCCCCTGTTGGTCCGTGTACATGCCTTTGCTGTTCCGTGCGAGTGCGTCACTGTTCCCTGCGAGTGCCTTGAAAGACGCGGGAATTCAGCGGAGGCGGCGCACGAAGCCGTCGTAGTGGCCGTTGGTGTCGTCGAGGACGAGCTGGGCTGATTCGCTGCCGAGGCCGATGCGCCGGGCGCCCTCGCTCACCGAGTAGACCGCCACGGAGGTGTCCGTGACGGGCTCACCGGCGACGGACTTGCTGACCAGACGGGTGGCGCCGGTACGCAGGTCGCGGAGGTAGACGTTGGCCGGCCCGAGCCGCCCGTCCGCCAGAAGCGGATCCGCCCGATAGGCCAGGTACCGGCCGTCCGGGCTGAGCAGGGGCTCGCGCACCCGGTTCTCACCGGCGGGACCGGCGTTGACGCGCCGGGTGACATCCTTGCGCAGGTCGCGGAGGTAGACGGTGGAGGCGGCACTGGGGGTTTCACCCGGGACCAGCTCCTCATCACCCCAGTAGTCGAAGGCGATGGTCCGGCCGTCCGCGGAGAACGAGGCGGGCATCGCGTACCGCTGTGCCGGGGTGCCGTCCGGCTTGACGTTGACCTGCTCCTCGGTGCCGGTGCGGCGGTCGTACACCCACGTGCGACCGTACGAGCTGCGGGGCACCAGCTGCGTGTACGCCACGTAGCGGCCGTCGGCGCTCAGATCCTGCAGGAGCGCGGGGTTGCTCGGGAGGTTCCGGTTGGTGATCCGCTCCACGACGCCGGTGCGGCGGTCGAGGACGTACACGACTCCGAAGAGGTCGCCGGGGTCGGTCTCCATCCGGTCGGCCTTGGCGTTGAAGGCGATGTAGCGGGCGTCCGCCGACATGGTGGCGCCGGCCGCGAAGGCGGAACCTCCGTCGAGGGCGACACTGATCCGCTCCGTGGTGCCGGTGCGCCGGTCGTGCAGGTAGATGTCGGCGGCCGCGGCGTTCGTGGGCGGGTTGTGCCAGTGGACCAGGTTCCTGGCGTTGGAGCGGAACAGGACGTACCGCCCGTCGGCACTGATGGCCTGCGCGGACGACTCGCTGTCGGCCTGCGCGCCGTCCGAACTGACGCTGACCCGCTCGACGGTCCCCTTGCGCAGGTCGCGCACGAAGACGTCCGAGTGCCCGTTGGTGTCGTCGGACACCAGGTTGGACGCGTACGCCGTGAAGACCGCGAAGCGGCCGTCGGCGCTGAATTCCGGTCCGTACGAGTCGTCGTTGCCCTGCTCCCCCGTCGCCGACAGTGTGATCCGCTCGGTCTCCGGCTTCGGCGCCGGCGCGGCCGACGCCGCCGACAGCGCGACCATCGCCCCCGCAAGTACGGTGACTGACACCCCACGCATGGTTCTGAACACGATTCCCCCTGTGTTTCCCCGTTGACGCATCTCCCCCGGCCCCGCGCCGAGGGCTCTCTTCGAGGCAAACGCACCACCATGCACAGGGTCAATCCCCCGAATTGAGCACAACCCGGGCGCAACATCAGGCGTCCGCGAGGAGACTCTCGTCCAGGAAGTCCCGTACGTGGCCGAAAAGTCGGGCGCCTACGATCACCCCGTGGTCCTCTTCCAGCTGGAACGCCTCACCCCGCACCCCGTCGACCTGAGCTGGCACCGCCTCACCGACTGGCCCCGGCACGCGGACGTCGTCCCGCTCACGCGGGTCACCGTGGTCACCCCGCCGCCGACGCGGCGAGGCACGGTGTTCGTCGCGCGGTCGGGGGTGGGGCCCGCGGCGTTCGACGACCCGATGGAAGTCGTCACCTGGCAGCCGCCCCGGGACGGCGGCGCGGGAATGTGCCGGCTGGTCAAGCGCGGCACGTTCGTCACGGGGTGGGCCGAGTTCGAGGTGCGTCCGGTGGACGGCGGGGGCTCGCGGGTGGTCTGGCGGGAGGATCTGAGCGTGCGGTGGCTGCCCGGGTTCGCCGACCGGCCGCTGGCGTGGATGGCGCGGTGGATGTTCGGGCGGGCGATGGAGCGGTTGCTGCGGGAGGCTTGAGGGCGGGAGCTCGAGGGCGGGAGCTCGAGGGCGGGAGCTCGAGGGCGGGAGCTCGAGGGCGGGAGCTCGAGGGCGGGAGCTCGAGGGCGGGAGCTCGAGGGCGGGAGCTCGAGGGCGGGCTCGGCGGCGAGAGCATAAATACACCCTGGCCCGAGGCGCTGTACGGATGATTCCGAATATCGCACGGAACAGGCCGGAGCTCGGCCTTTCCGGGGAGTGTCGGCAGTACTCTGCACCCACGATTGCACGATGCACGGGGGGCGAGATGAAGGACGAGTACGAGATCTACCGTGGCGCGATCCGCGGTACGTGGCGGGACTGGTGGATCGCTTGGCCCCTGAGCCGGAGACTCGCACTCGGTGATGTGCTGCACCAGGTGAACGGGCGAATCCGCCCCGCCGGAACCCTCGCCGATCAGGGCGTGCCCTTCACACGCCGCCGCGGCACCCAGCACAACAGCTACACGTACGACACACAGGGTTCCGCGACCGTGCGCTTCAAGACCGCGGGTACCGTCGCCGACGGTTTCACCGCGCTCGCCGCCGCCGATGTCGGCGCGCTGGTCACCTTCCGGGCGAGTGGCAGCGCCCTCGTCGTCTACGAGGGGCTGACCGAAACGGGCGTCACCGATGAGCGTGCGCTCGCCGCCCACCTCGTACAGCTCGGCTGGGAGAAGTGGGACGACTCCCTCTACGCCGTCACCCAGGTCGTGACCGCGGTCGCCGGCACCGTCCTGACCTCCGCGTCCACCGACGCGTCCGCCGAACTCCGCCTCCGAGCCGGCGCCGGCCAGCCGCAGATCGGTCTCGCCGACCTGACGGGCGGTGTCTCCCTGGCACGCTCGAAGTCGCTCGGACTGAAGTGGATCAGCTCCCACCCCACTCCGTTCTTCCGCGTCGTCCGCCTGCGCAAGAACTGGTTCCAGAAGGTCAGGACGGACTACGGACCGCCCCAGCCCGGCCGGGGCGCCGCACCGGTGCCCGTGCCGCCCCTGCTGCTGGAAGAGGCGCAGGACCATCCGGAAGCGGTGGTGGAAACCGTACCCGCGGAGGAACAACCGCTGTTCACCGATCTGGACGCCTAGCGGAGGCACGAGAGCCGCCCATGGCCACCACCGTCGACATCCGTATCACCGCCGTCGCCGAGACCAACACCGACACCGACGGACAGCATCTTGTCCGCATGTCCGTGGACGGCGAACCCGAGACCACTGCACCACTCGGCTCCCTGGAGGACATGGACCGGTTCACCGGACTCTTCGAACGCAACACGTCGGCGGCCGAACGGGAGAAGGCCGGCGACGCCCTCTTCGCCGCTCTGTTCGGGGGCGAACTGGCCGCTCGCTGGGCCAAGGTGACGGCGGCCGCCGACCCGGACCAGCCGACCCGTGTGTGCCTGGACATCGAGCCACCCGAACTGCGGTATCTGCCGTGGGAGTTGCTGAGAAACCAGGAGCGGTGGCTGTTCAGACGCGCGGATCTGCTGTGGCGCAGAAGCAGCGTTCCGGCCCAAGCCGCAAAGACACCGCAGCCGCAGCCCGGGGAAGCCGCCAAGGAGTCAACCGCCGACTGCGAACTGGGGCCCATGCGGGTGCTGGTGGTCGTGTGCAATCCGCGGGAGCACCGCATGCTGGCCGAGAAGGAGCTCGCCTGGATCTGCGGCACCTTCGACGGGCTGCCCGGACGGACCCACGTCGAGGTGCAGGACGGCCCCAGTCGTCCCGAACTCGCGGAGCGGATAGATCAGTTACGACCACACATTCTGCATTTCATCGGGCACGGCATGCCACGGCCGGGGCAGAGCACGGTACTGCACTTCAACTGGAAGGCGGGGCCGGGCGACACCGTCGACTGGAACCTGAGCGCGGGCCAGATCGCGGACATGACCCGCTGGAAACCCCGGCTCGTCGTCGTCAACGCCTGTCGCACGGCGGACGCCGCACCCACCGCGAACGCGGAGGGCAGAATCCAGAGTCTGGCCCACGCCTTTCTGGAGGCGGGGTCCAAGGCGGTGGCCAGCATGCAGGCGGACATCGACTCGCCCGACGCGGTGCGCTTCTCCGCCTCGCTCTACCGTGCGATAGGGGAGGGACACGACGTCGACGAGGCCGTCGCCCAGGCACGTCAGGCGCTCGAACTCAACGAGGGGCGGCCCAGTGACGCCTGGGCGCTTCCGGTACTGGTCACCCAGGTGCTGCCGGAGTCGGTCCTGCCCATCATCCACGACCCCCTGCCGCCTTCCACCGTCAAGGCGATCGAGCGCCGTCAGAGCTACCGTGAGCTGCGTCGATTCGTGGGACGGGCCCTGGAGCGCAGGGCGGCCTGGTGGGCGCTGGACCACCCGAACCGGAGCGCCGCCACAGGCGCCGAGCGCCCGCTCGTGGTGATCAGCGGCCACTCGGAGACCGGATACCGCAAGACCGGCAAGACACTCCTGGCCGAATGGTGCCTGGCCGTCTGCTTCCTCCGGGGACACCGCGCCATCTCCGTCCGTTTGGACGGGGGCACCAAGGACTGGCTCACCGTCGTCACGGAGATCCGCCGGCAGGCGGTCGGCGCCGATCAGCTCACCCCACTGCCCGCCGAGACCTTCGACGAGTTCGACATGGTGCTCGCCCGGCTGTTCCCAGGCTCTCCCGGCAGCTCTTCCGGCCCCGCGGCACAGCCGGGAAACGGTCCGCTGCCGGACGTCGAGGCACGGTCCGGCGGCCGGTTGTGGTTCAACGACGAGGCCGGGCACGCCGACGAGCGGCGGAACGAACTCCTCGACTGCTTCCTGTCCAGTCTGCGCAAGGCGGCCCAGGGGAAACCGATGGTCATCGCGCTCGATCCGGCCGACCGGATCCAGGCCGAGCTCTTCACCGGCTGGCTGTACGAGCGGCTGATCCTGCCCATCGCCCGCGGTGACGCATCGCCGCTGCGGCTCATCCTGGTCGCGTCGAAGGACTGGCTCGCCGACGCGCTGCCACGGGCCGACCGCCACCTGATCGGCGAGGTGGCTCTGGGCGACTTCGAGAGCGCCCAGCTGATGCGGCTGGTGCGCGCCTACGGAAATCGCCTGGGCTACCCGGTCGACGAACAGGTGGAGCAGGTGGTCGCCGGTCTCCAGGCGAGCGGCGCGTACACCCGGGTGAACGTCTTCGACCAGCTCATCTCCGTGTTCCCGCAGTGGTACACCGCCGACGAGAGGGGTGCGTGATGCCGGAGGCATCGGACGACATCGTCCGGCGGCTGGCGGCCGGGGAGAGCCTCGATGAGATCGGCCGCTCGCTGCGTCCGCCGGGCTGGCGGCCCCTGCTGCGTGCCTGCGCCGTCGCCCGCGTCTTCAACTCCGCGCTGTTCGAGGGCGTCCTGCGTCCGTATGCGGCACAGCAGGTGACCGACGTACCCGGGCTGGAGGAATTGCTCGCGGCCCGCGCCGTGGAAGCCGTGGGGGACGGCATCGGGACGTTCGCGCTCCCCGAGGCCGACCGCTTCGCTTACTTCCTGGAGTGGTTCGGGCCCGCGGACGCAGACGAGGACCGAGACGAAGACGGTGCCGGAGATGATCGGGAGCAGGCACAGGTACCGGCGGAACTCGCCCGGCTGGAGCGCCTCATCGCCGACTTCCGGCACGCGGCGGACGACCACGGCGAGGAACTGCGGCATCTGCTTCTCCCCGAGCCCGACCTCGCGCTCGACCTCTTCCACGCCCTGTTCACCGCGGCGGACGAACGCCGCGACTTCGCCGCCTGCCAGGACCTCGTCGACACGCTCGGCGACCCCGACCGGCTGCCGCTGGCCCGGCCGGAGATCGACCGGCTGCGGCTGGACCGGGCCGGCTATGTCAGGGCGCGCGCCTACTGGGCCGCCGACTACGCCCGCTCAGCGCAGTTCCTCCAACCGCCGGACCTGGAGCGCGACACCGAGCGGCTGCTGAGCGGCGAGGACCGCGTATGGCAGATGTACGCGCCGGGCGGCACCGGCAAGACGATGCGGCTGCGCTGGTTGGTGGCCCGCCACTGCGTACCCGCCGAGCGCGATGTGCTGTGCGCCCGGATCGACTTCGACGTGATCAACCCCGTGGCCGCCGGCGGCCACCCCTGGCTGCTGCTGCTCGAGGTGGCGGAGCAGTTCGGCCGTCGGCTGCCGGGCCGCCCTTTCGCGCGGCTCGACGAGTACGCCGCTTACCGGGTGTTGCTGGACCGCAGGGCCTCGGACGCCACTCGTGGTGCGGCGCAGAACATCGGCCGACTGGATCGGGACACGGTCGAACAGGAAGTCCTGGACGTGTTCGCCACCCGGCTCAACCTGGCCCGCGTGGACGGGCCGGTGAACGCGGAGAGCCCGGACGGGCCCGAGGACGTCCCCGCTCCCCCGGCCGTTCTGGTGCTGGACACCCTGGAAGAGGTCCTGCTGCGCGGGCAGGACGACATGGCCCGGCTGTTGGACCTGCTTCAGCAACTGCTGAACCGCTGTCCCGGGCTCCGGATCGTCCTGGCCGGACGCTACGACCTGCGGGAACGGGCACCGGAAGCCCTGCGCCGACTGGCGGGCCACAAGATCCGTCATATCGAGGTACGGCCCTTCGACGAACCGCAGTCGCTCGCCTACCTCACCGAGATCCGCGGGATCGCCGAACCCGAACTGGCTGCCATCGCCGCCCGCAAGTCCGGTGGCCTGCCCTTCTCGCTCGCGCTCTTCGCCGACCTCATCGAGCACGACCCCGACATCGAACCCGCGGAACTGGCGGCTTGCGAGGAGCCTCTGGTCCGCTATCTGATCGATCGGGTGGTGCGGCGCATCGAGGACCCCATGGTGCGCTGGCTGCTGCGCTACGGAGTGATTCCCCGGCGGCTGCGGTTCGAGGACGTCAAGACGGTGATGCGGGCCTGGCTCGTCCAGGGAATCACCGGCACGAGGTCCGCCGACGACCCTCGGGAGGACCGCCACCACCTACACGGCCGGGAAGACCTGTTCCCCTTCGACCCGTCCGGGCTGACGGACGAGCAACTGGAACACGCCTGGAAGCGCCTCCTCGACTACGCGGGCAGCTCCTCCTGGGTCTCCAAACCGACAGGCGACGACTCCATGGTGGTCTTTCACACCAACGTGCTCGCTCCCATGCGCCAGTTGATCTCGGACCACCCGGTCTTCGTGGAACTGCACAAAGACTTCGTCAAACACTTCGACGCGCTGGCGGCCGCTGATCCGGACCAATGGGTGGCCTACACGCGCGAGGCGGTGTACCACCGCTTCCAGGCGGGAGAATCGGACGCGGAGGACTTCTGGGTGAGCGCCGTCGGGGATCCCGTCGACGAGCGGGCCGCGGAGCGTGCCCGGGCGTTGAGCGAGGAGATCCTGGGCGACGAGTACGTCGACGAGGACGAGCCCCGGCAAGGGCGCGACGGCGAGCTCCTGATCAGCCACCAGGCCATCGCCACGGCCCATCTGGTGATCGCCTACAGTCTGCTCCGTCTCGCCGATCTGCGATCCCTGAACGCCGCGGATCCCGCCTGGGGCGAGATCGACCGACGGATCGCGAGCGTGGACGGCCTGCGCAGGCGGGGCGTCATCGAGGATGTGACGAGGGGCTTCGAGGCGGTCCTGCGCGCCAACTTCCTGCGCGCCCACGGCCGGCACGAGGAAGCCTTGCACGTCACCGAGACCGCGTTGGCGGCGGAGTCGGACGGCGAGTGGCGACAGTTGCTCCAGACCACACTGGCGCGGCTCCATGCGGACCTGGGCAGCGCCGACGCCGAGGCGAGCTATCGCGGGGCCCTGCTGACCGCACACGAGCGCGGGGACAGGCATCGTGCAGCGGAACTGGCGCTGGAGTACGCCGATGAGCTCTCGGAGCAGCGCCGATTCGACGAGGCGGCGGACTGGCACGCCAGCGCGCGGTCCTACGAGGCCCCGGATGCGGTCCACTTCAACGCGGTGCTCCGGGAAGCCAGGACCCACCTGGCCACCTTCGCGCCGACGGCAGCGCTGCGGACGCTGTCCATGTCGGGGACGCGCGAGCCGGGCCCGGCCGAGGCCTGCGAAGCGGAACTGCTGCGGTCCGAGGCGCACTGGCTTCTCGGCCGGAGCCGGCCGGCGCTGGCCGCGCTGGAACGAGCGGAGTCGCTCAACGACGACCACTCCCCCACGCCGATCCAGCAAAGTGCCCTGATCTCGCTGGCAGACGCCCGGGTCAGAGGCGATCTGCTGGACCTGGAACTCGCCGAGGTTTCCTACGGCAGAGCGATCGCCATGGAAAACCGCCTGGGATTCCCCCACGCCAGCCCCGAACTTCTCCTGAACTACGCCCGCTTCCTCGCCCGCGGCATCGGTGACCTCCGGCGAGCGGCCGACACGCTGGAGCAGCTCAAGGCCGTGGGCGCCTTGGGCAAGTTGGAGATCCCGGCCGCGCTCCTGTGGCACGAACTCGCTCACAAGGGATACACCGGCCTCCGCAACCGTCCACTCCCCGACATCACCTGCACAACGGACAGCGAGTTGCTGGCCGGTGGAGTCGCCGCCGCGCTGGTGGAGCCCGGATACGCCGGAGAACTGGCCCGGGTACTGGAACACGTACAACCTCCGGCGGCACGCCTGGCCGTCCTCGAAGGCCTGTCGGAGTGGCCGGTTCCCAGCCCTTCGGTCCAAGCAGAACTCGCGGTGCTCCGACCCTTGTTCGAGCCCATCGCCGAGCCCGACATGTCGCCCGACCCCGACCGCAGCCTGAGGCTTGCCATGCGCGCCCGCCTCGACCGAATGACGGGCGACGACGAAAGGGCCGCGCACTTCACCCGAGTCGGCTTCCAGGCACTGTGCGAGGCCGGCGACGACGACCCGCTGGCACTGTGGCGCAGCGCCAAAGCCTCGCTGTCGCTCGGCGCGCGTCCGGGGCCGGAACTCGCGACACGGCTGGTCCGGGCGGCGGACCCGTCGGCGCCTCTGTTGTCCGCCGTCGCCCGGCAGCTCCTGGCCGCCACGGAGACCGACGTCGGCCGAGCACGCGCCCTGCTGATCGAGGCCGCGGCCCCCGTGGGCGAGATCCTGACCCCTTCGATATGGGAAGTCGGCCTGCTCCGGTCGGTGGCCGAGATCAACGAGGACCCTTCCACCATGGCGGCCGCCCACCGGATGGCAGAACGGCTCGGCCTGCCGGCGGAACCCGGCCCCGCATCCGGCGAACTGTCACCGCCGGGCTTCGGCGTACCGGTTACGGACCGGCGCCGAGTCCAGGGTCCACGCGACGCCGGGATGTCCCGCCCGGACGACACCGGCGCATTCACACCCATGCCCGTACTCCCGACGCCCGGGAGCGATCCGGTGATCTCCCTGGAGTCGCTGTCCGCGTTCGACCGGGATCTCGACGCCCGTCGACTCGCCGCCGACCTGCTGGCTGACCGGCGGACCGTGCTGGCGTACATGGCGGAAGCGATGGAAGCGACGTCGCCGGTGCCGATGCAGGACGTCGTGCGACTTGAGGCCGAGGCGGCTCCGGTGCACGCCCTGCCCTGGGAACTTCTCGCCGCGCCGGGCGAGACCCCCTACCGCACCCTGCCCGCGGCGGCCACCGTCATGGACGTCCGCACGCTCCAGGCGACCCTGAACGCATCGGCCGGAAGCCGTCTGGCGACCGACGGCATCTGGGGCATGGTCACCCAACAGGCGCTCAAGGCGGCTGTGGAGACGGCTCTTCTCGGACCGGTCGGCGCCCTGACGATCGGTCTCTCGACGGTTGCGGTCGAGGTGGTTCTGCGCGCCCGCGCACGATCGGCCGCGCGCCGCAGACCACCGACGGCGTGGCTACTGCGGCCGTTCGAGGAGGGGACGACGTCGTCACGGCACGGGAACGACGGCCCGGAACGTGTCTCTCGCGCCTACTCCCGGAACCGGTTCAACATGATCGCGACCGACATCCTCGAGCAACTCAGTGCATCATCGCCCCCCGTGGTCGTGCACATCGCCGCTCCGCTGCGACTGATCGGCCAGGTTCCGCACTTCGATCTCGCTCCCGCCCACGACACCCTCGGCACCCGCGCGCATGTCCCCGACATCGGGCCGAGCCAAGTCGCCGACATGCTCGCGCGGTTCGAACCGGGCAGCACTCCCCTGGTGGTGCTGGATCCGCCGTTCCTGGGATCGCCCGCCGACATTCCGTACCAGCTCGTACTGCGCAATCTGTTCGCGGCTCACCTCTTCGCCTCCGGGACCGCTCCCGCGGTGCTGGGGACGGGCCTGGCCCGAGAGCCGCACGGGAAGCTGGATGCCCTGGCGGGGGGCTTGGTCCATAACAGGCCACTGCTCGACATCGTGCGAGAGCTGCGTGCCGAGGGGTATTCCGGGGGCTCCGAACTCCTGGAGAAGGCACGATGGGGCGACGATCGGCTCGCGGCGGCCTGCACCGCGCTGTTCGCCACGCCCTCGGTGCTGCACGCCGACGAGGTGGCGCCGTCATGACCGCTGCCCGCCCCTCCCCCGCGGACGGCGACATGGGGCGGGCGGCCCGCCACGACGCCGAGCTGGGCCACCTGCTGGCGAGCCTGCGTGAGGAACTCGCCGAGTGGATCGTGGAGGTGGCCGACGACGGGCCGCTGCTGAAGCACCGGTCACAGGTGGAGAGCGTCGAACGGATTCTCTCGGCCGGCCTCGACCGGCTGGACGGATTGTCCGGTGCGCAACGGCGGATCACGCTCCCCGAGGTCATCCTCGATCTGCATCACGTCTGGGACTTCATGCGGGGCAAGCTGCTGCTGCGCCGCGTCCCTCGCTACAAGGACTTCCTCGACCTGGCCGACGAACTGGCCTGGTCGGTCTACGACCCCGTGCGGCGAGCGGCCGCGGGCGCGCGCACCCTCAAGGAGCCGCCTCTCACCTTCCTCAGCCGGGAACCGGTGGCCTTCGCCAGTCCACGCGGCGGCGGCTTCTCCCATCTCCTCCCCCGAGGCGGGCTGCGTACCCGGGGCGGCGTGGAGGCGAGCGGGCAACTCCCCTTCCCTGTCATCGGCATTCCCTGGTCCGCGAGCCGACACCTGCCCGCAGTGCTCGCGGTGGCCCACGAGACGGGCCATCACATCGAGGACGACTTCGCGCTCGAGGCACCCCTGCGCGCCCGGGTGCGGGCGGCCGGACTGCCCCCGGATCGTACGGAGATGTGGGAGCGGTGGCTGGACGAGGTGTTCGCGGACGTGTGCGCCGCTCTGGCCTGTGGACCGGCGTACATGTGGACGCTTGCCGACGCGCTCTTTGCCGTGGGCGACCAGGGCGGAGCCGGAGCCGACCGCTACCCGCCGGCGCGCCTGCGGCTGCTGGTCTGCCAGGCCGCTTCGACGGGAGCCGTCGGCGAACTGCCCGCTCTGCCCGGCGTCCCGGACGGGCACGACGGGGAGGCACCGGTCGTCGTGCAGGCTCTGGTGGGCGACGGTTTCGAGGAGTTGGGCGGCGCCCGGCTCGGCAAGCTGATCGGTCTTACCGCACCGGAAAAGCTGTGCGACTCGGTCGACAACCTGCTGGGCGGGGTCGCGACGGGTCGGAGCGATGTACCGGGCGTGGTGGCCGCCGCCGCACTCGCCTTCGTACGGGATCCGCGCGGCTACGACCGGTCCGCCACCGACAGTCGTGCCCGTCGCGAGGTCCTGCGGCTGGTGCCCGACGGGCCGAGGTCGGCGCCGGGAGGGCCGGCGGAGCTGGCAGCACGCGACGCGGCCGCCGCGGACGCGCTGCTGGAACTCCTGGACGTCCGCGTGGGCGAACACGGAGTGGGGGTTGAGACTGGTGAGCTCGCATGGTGAGGTGTCGCGTATTCCCGGACGGATGCAGGCCGCCGTCACTCTGCGTCGACCGCGGATTGCGGGGGCGGAGGCTCGCGCCGAAGGCGACGGCCGGCAGCCGCTGCCGGCGTCTTGGGACCGGCCTCGGCCAGGTCGCTCACCACGGAGGCAACCCCAAGTCGGGCCCGCGCTTGGCAGTCAGGATGGCTGGACTTCGTCGAAGAGGGCGAGGGCTTCGGAGGGGTCCGGGCTCACGAGGCGTTCCAGACCAGCCGTGGTGATGCTCGCCCACCTGCCGGCCCGTGCCCACATCTGTTCCTCGAAGGCGCGGACGGCCTCGTCCAGATCTCCAGGGTCGGCGGCGGCGATGGACTCGGCCAGTTCGGCGCCTTCCAGCATCGCGAGGTTCGCGCCCGCCCCCAACGGGGGCATCAGATGGGCGGCGTCGCCCAGTAGCGTCACCCCGGAGACATGGGCCCAGGTGTGGGACACGGGAAGGACGTAGAGGGGGCGGTGGACGAAAGCCGTGCCGTGGCGGAGGAGGTCGAGGACGGGAGCGGCCCAGCCGTCGAACAGAGCCAGCAGGCTTGATCGCACGGCCTCGGTGTCGGCCTCGGTGTCGGCCGGGCCCAGGCCCGCGCGCTGGTCCGGGCCCAGATGCAGGTCCGGGTTCGTGTGCCGGTCCAGCTCCACGCGGAACTGGGCGTACACCTTGACGTGGCCGCCGCTGTTCCGCTGGGCGACGAGAGCGCGGTTCACGCCGTACACAGCCACGGAGCCGTCACCGACCAGTCGAGCGAGGTCGGGGTGGCGGGTGTCGACGTCGTCCAGGGAGGTCTCGACCAACGTGACGCCGGTGTACTGCGGCGTCGCGGACGAGACCGCCGGGCGGACTCGGGACCAGGCACCGTCCGCGCCGATCACGAGGTCGAACGTCTCCTGTCGCCCGTCCGCGAAATGGACCAGCACGCCATCCCGGCTCTCCGGCACCACCTCCGTCACGACCCGCCCCCACTGAACGTCCAGAGACCCGAGCAACAGGTCACGGAGTTGCCCGCGGTCGATCTCGGGATTGGCCCGGTCACCCGAACGAGGTTGCCAGTCGCGCAGGACGGTCCCGTCCGCGTCCAGGATGCGCATGGCCTGCCCCTCGGGACGGGACAGCGCACGGAACTCCGCCAGCACCCCCGCCTTCTCCAGCGCCAGCTGGCCCAGCCCCTCGTGCAGATCCAGCGTGCCGCCCGCGGGACGGGCGTCGCGGGCGGGATCGCGTTCGAGGACGGTGACAGGGTGACCATGACGATGCAGGACGCGGGCGAAGGTAAGGCCGGCGGGGCCGCTGCCGATCACGGCGATACGGGGTCTCATGCCGATACAACGTACGGCCCCTCACCAAGCCAGTCCCGCCCCGTCACCGAACCGAAACGACGGCGTGAGCCAGCGCGGCGGAGCGCCTCCGGCGGCGCGACCCCCTGCTGATCAAGGCGTGGTCCGGTTCCGCAGCAGAGTGTCGAGGGAATCCACGATCCAGGCCCAGGATTCCTGCGAGTCGACGGCGGTGTGGCTGAAGCCTCCGGCCATCTCCAGGCTGACGTAGCCGTGGAAGACACTGCCCAGCATCCGGACCGCGTGCGTCTGGTCCGGCTCCGTCAGGTCGTAGCCGCGCAGGATCGCCCGCGTCATCTGCGCGTGCCGCAACCCGGCACTGGCGGCCGCCGTCTCGGGGTCGAGCCTGAGACGGGCGGCGGCGTAGCGGCCGGGGTGCTCCCGGGCGTAGTCGCGGTAGGCATCCGCGAAGGCGGCCAGGGCGTCCTTGCCGGCCCGCCCGGCCAGGGCGTCGGCGGCCCGATCGGCGAGTTCCTCCAGTGCGAACAGGGCGATCCTGGTCTTGAGGTCCTGGGAGTTCTTCAGGTGCGAGTACAGACTCGCGACCTTGACGTCGAACCGCCGGGCGAGCGCCGAGACGGTCACCTGGTCGAAGCCGACCTCGTCGGCCAGTTCCGCCCCCGCCCGGGTCAGACGCTCCGGTGTCAGTCCTACTCGAACCATAGCCTTCCTCTCATTAAGCGACAGCCATTATGCATTTGCCTAAAACTTTTAGGCAAATTAGCCTGCCGCTCATGAGACCGCTGACTGAGCAAGAGATCCGTACCGCGTTCGTGAACTGCACCAAGGGCGAGGCGAAGCGCCTGTCCGTCCCTCGCGACCTGGCCGAGCGGCCCTGGGACGACCTGGACTTCCTCGGCTGGCGCGACCCCCAGGCCCCCGACCGGGCCTACCTCACCACCGAGCTGGACGGCCACCCGGTGGCGCTCGCGTTGCGCTGCCCCAGTGCAACTTCCTGGCAGACGCGGCGCAGCATGTGTTCGATGTGCATGACCACCCACACCGGAGGCGTCTCGCTGATGGTCGCCGCGAAGGCGGGCAAGGCCGGGCAGCAGGGCAACTCCGTGGGCGCCTACATATGCAGCGACCTCGCCTGCCCGCTGTACGTGCGGGGCAGGAAGGATGCGGGCGTCGGTGCGCGACTTCGCGAGTCGCTCACCTTGGATGAGAAGATCCAGCGGACCGTCGCGAACCTCACCGCGTTCATCGCCAAGGTCACCGCATGAAGCAACCAGCCACGCACGCCACACCTGCCCGTACGGGATGTGACGCGGCGCCATTCGCACTCTTCGCTTACGGGATCACCCGTTGGACAGCCCGCCGCGTGGTAGCGCGAGGTCAGAATCGTCCGGCTCGAGGCGGAGACACCAAGCTCAAGGAACGGCTGCCCCAGGCCTCGCAAGAGGTCGGTCAGCTCACGGACTTCCACACCCAGCCCGGCCCGCCGCACAGCACGAGGAGATCATCCGGCTCCGCGAAGCCGCCGCCGCAACAACTCGGGGCAGCCGCCTGCCGCCACCCCGAACCACCGCCATCGGGACATGCAGTTGATACCGCAAGCCCGACAGGGTGCTCGCTCTCGCACGCCGAGAGTAGACCTCACCAGCGGTCAGACCGGGTCCTCGCCAGCCGGCGAAGGCATCGCACGTGGACGCAGGACCATGAGCGAGCCTTCCAAGGTCGCCACGACGGCAAAGGGGAACCGGTCGACCTCAAGACAGAGCGCGACGTCATCAGGATGGACTCCTTGGCGCACCCCCTCCGCCAGTTCGGCGGCGGCGCGCGACTCGGCAGCGCGGCGGAGGAACTCAGCGGCATCCGTCCCGGCCTCGGTGGCTCTCCGAGCGATGTATTGAGCACACGCCAGATCTTCATCGGCCTGCCCATCGTCGCCAGTGACCACGAACGTGACACTGTCACTCTCGCGCGTCCGCAAGAGCCGAGCCGTTGCCTCCGCCACCACAAAGCTGGCGCACAGCACCAGCGACGCCTCCTTCACCGCAAGGGCGCCGACCGTCCCTGCCGTGGTCTTCTGCACAACGGTCCGTCCGCCAAGGTCGACAGACCGCAGCAGGCCCGGGGAGTTGACCAAGTCGAACCCGGGCGCGGGCGGACCGTCTTTGAGCGCCACCCAATCCGCGTGGCGGGCCTTGAGCACCAGGGCTTCGTCCAGCGACTCAGCAAGAACGATCTTTTCCGCCCCTTGGGCAAAGGCCCAGGCAGCCACGGTGAAAGCACGCATGACGTCGACCACGACCGCGACGGACGGGACTTCGACCAGCTCAGTGATGCCAAGGAAACGAGCGTCCATTCCGGTCATGATCGCGCATGCCCGACCCGCGGCAGCCGGAGAGTGATACGCGTCACATCGACGATCTCGGGCCCGGCTCCTCAACGAGAACGGTGGGACCTGGAGCCGATACGCCGCCGGCGACCACACACGGTCACCAGCGGGCTGGGCTCCGCAGGAAACTCACGGAAGTTGAACTACGCCACGGAGTGGCAGGCCAGGGCACTCCCTGACCTGCCACTGCCTCACGAAGCCGTCGGCGTCTGCTCGTCGCTGCCATAGGGCCGCGTGATGATCTCCATGCCATGCCCGGCCGGATCCATGAAGTACAGTCCGCGCCCACCGTGGTGGTGGTTGATCTCTCCAGGCTGCTTCAGATGCGGATCGGCGTAGTACACGATCCCGGCCTGCCGGATACGCGCGAATGCCGCGTCGAACTCCTCGTCGGAGACGAGGAACGCGTAATGCTGCATGACGATCGACTCCGCCGGGATGGCGGCGAAGTCCAGGGTGACCCCGTTGCTGGTGGCCACGGGAATGAACGGACCCCACTCGGTCCCGATCTCAAGCCCCAGGATGCGCGCCAGGAACTCGGCCGACTCCCGGTTGTCCCGGGCATGGATGATGGTGTGATTCAACTCGACTGACATGTGTGGAATGCCTCCGCAAGGCAATCTCACGGGCACCTCCATGCCTCACCCAGCCGGTGACCGACACGCGATGCCGTCCTCATGATCCTAGGCAACACCGCTCACGGCGTCGAGGCCCGCACCCAGTAGCCTCGCTGACGACCACACACCGTCACCAACACGCCGGACGGGACCGAGAATTGGCGACAATTGAATACGCGAGCCCACCAGCATCAACCCCCCGAAGTCAGCCGGGCGGGGCTACCGCGGTTGACGTAGTCCTGCGATGAGGAGCTCGACCAGTCGACGTGCGTCGTAGCGGGGATCGTTCTCCGCGCCGATGCAGAGGTTCCCGACGCCGCGCATGAGCTCGTAGGCCTCCAGGTCGGATCGAATCTCGCCGGACGCGGCTGCGGCGTCGAGCAGCTGGGTGCACACGGGCACGAGGCGGTCGATGAAGTAGGCGTGCAGCGTGTCGAAGCCTGCGTTGTCGGACTGCAGCACGGCAGCGAGTCCGTGCTTGGTGACCAGGAAATCGACGAAGAGGTTGATCCATTGCCCCAGTGCGGCGTGCGGAGTTGCGCTGGTCGCCAGCAGGGCCGGCCCGGCCTCGGCGCAGGCATCGACCTGGTGCCGGTAGACGGCGATGATGAGATCCGCTCGCGTCGGGAAGTGGCGGTAGATCGTGCCCAGCCCGACGCCGGCCTTGGCCGCGATGTCGCGCACCGGCGCTTCCACGCCTGACGTGACGAAGACCGCGGCGGCCGCGTCGAGCAGAGTCCCCTCGTTACGCCGGGCGTCCGCCCGCTTGGACCGGGCCGCTTGCCCCGCACCCTCGTCGCTGTCGTTCACCGCGCCGTTCCCTTCGCTACCGAGCTTGCCAAAGCGGAACAACGTTCCGTATCGTTACCGGAACAAGGTTCCGTTTGCTCATGATGCCAGAGCAGGGGCCCCACGACCAAGCCATGCATTGCCCTCACACTTCATCCGCAAGGAGAAACACGGTCATGCAGTACCGCACTTTGGGCCGCACCGGTGTGCAGGTCAGCGCCCTCGCACTCGGCGCGATGAACTTCGGCAAGATCGGGCGCACCACCCAGGACGAGGCCACCGCTCTCGTCGATGCCGCCCTCGACGGCGGGATCAACCTCATCGACACCGCCGACATGTACAGCGACGGCGAGTCGGAAGAAATGGTCGGCAAAGCCATCGCCGGCCGCCGCGACGACATCGTGCTGGCCACGAAGGCGAGCATGCCCATGGGCGAAGAGCGCAACCATCAGGGCAGTTCGCGCCGCTGGCTGGTCACCGAGCTGGACAACAGCCTGCGCCGTCTCGGTGTCGACCACGTCGATCTCTACCAGATCCACCGCTGGGACCCGCGCACCAGCGACGAGGAGACGCTGTCGGCGTTGACCGACCTGCAACGCGCGGGAAAGATCCGCTACTTCGGTTCCTCGACATTCCCCGCCTACCGCCTCGTGCAAGCCCAGTGGGCCGCCCGCGAGTACCACCTGAGCCGTTACGTCACCGAACAGCCCAGCTACTCGATCCTGCAGCGCGGGATCGAGACCCATGTGCTGCCCGTGACCGAGCAGTACGGGCTCGGCGTGCTGGTGTGGAGCCCGCTGGCCTCGGGCTGGCTGTCGGGCGCGATCCGCGAGGGCCAGGAAGTCTCCACCAGCCGCTCGACGTTCATGCCGCAGCGCTTCGACACAGCCATCCCCTCCAACCGGGCCAGGCTCGATGCCGTCGAGCAGCTGGCCAAGGTCGCCGACGAGGCCGGCCTGACCATGATCCAGCTCGCGCTCGGATTCGTGACCGCGCATCCCGCCGTGACCAGCGCGCTCGTCGGCCCCCGCACACTGGATCACCTGCACGCGCAACTCGCCGCCGCTGACACCGTTCTCACCGCCGACGTGCTCGACGAGATCGACGCCATCGTCGCCCCCGGCACCGACCTGGCCGCACACGAGAAGTTCGACACTCCGCCCGCGCTGCTGGACCCGTCACTGCGGCGCCGCTGATCGCGTCGAGGGACAGCGGCGCTAGGTCCTGTCGTCAAATTCCCGTCGTCCGCCCGGAGGGCGGGCCTCGCGGCGTCAGGTGCGCGCTCTCGGCGTGCCGGGCACAGGCCCTCGTACTGGTTGTACGTGGGTCTGTGCCCGGTGCGGCGAGGGTGCGTGCATGGCGTCGCGAGGCAGGCG